>JBQGEN010000188.1:0-5205 GCA_052039615.1 Sideroxyarcus sp.
GGACCTCATCCGCGCGCGCCAGGAACTGTCCGGGCTGCGCGCGCAGATCGGCAAGCTCGAGCACGACAACATCGCCGGCAACGGCGACATCATGCTAGCCACCGGCAGGATGCCGGAAGCCGGCCTGGAATACCTGCGCAAATTGCGCGACATGAAATACCAGCAAGCGGTGTACGAGATGCTCGCCAAGCAATACGAGAGCGCGCGGGTGGACGAGGCGCGCAACTCCGTGGTGATCCAGGTGGTCGATCCGGCGGTGGCGCTGGACGAGGAAAGCGGCCCCAGGCGCACCCTGATCGTGCTGGTGGCCACGGTGTGCACGCTGCTGCTCGCCGTCATGTGGGTGCTGGCACGGGCCGGCCTGCTGCGCGTACACCAGGGGCTGGCGCAGGACGCGCACTGGGCCGAGTTGCGCGCGCTGCTGCGCTGGAGGCGCTAGCCATGCGGCGCGCAGCGGCCGTCGCGGCAGTGCTCGTGCTGGCGTGTGCCAGCATCGGCGCGGATGGCGGCCGGGCATGGGCGGCAGAGATGCAGCCGCTGCATAGCGAGAAGAAAGCATGGCGGTTGCTGCCGCAGTATTCGGACGAGTTCGACGGCGGCACGCTCGACGCCGCCAAGTGGGACAACGATGTGGCGGACTGGGGCGTCTGGTCGTGGGAGCCGGGCAATGTCCGGGTCAGCGACGGCCAGCTCGAACTGCGCATGGAGTACAGCGAACACCGGCGCGGCCAGTGGACGCTGTACTACAAGAGCGGCATCGTGAAGAGCCGTGCAGCGCCCGTGCGCTACGGTTATTTCGAGGCGCGCATCAAGGCGGCCGGCCGCTATCCGGGCGTGGCGCCCGCGTTCTGGGGCTACCGCCAGGATGCCGACGAATGGACCGAGATCGATTTCGTCGAACTCACGCAGCGCCGCCGCGACGTGAAGATCGTGGACACCAATGTGCATGTGTTCAGGCAGCCCGCGTTCGCGGGCACGCTGCCGCTGCAGGAGGAGCGCAGCTGGATGGCGCCGTGGGACCCGCGCGACGAATTTCATGTTTACGGCTGCGAATGGGACGAAAAGGAAATTCGCTGGTACGTCGACGGCCAGTTGATCCAGACAAGAGCGAACGAACACTGGCATCAGGCGCTTGATGTCGTCATCTCGTTCGGGGTGCGCGGCGAGCTGAAGCAGCAGGCCAGCGCGCAGGGATTTCCCACCGCGTTTCAGGTGGATTACGTGCGCGTCTGGTCATCCAGTTGAGGAGAGAAAGATGAAAGACTTTCTGGTCAGGCTGTATACCGGCATCAAGCTGTGCCAATGGCCGCGCGGCCGCAGACTGTCCCCGCTCGCCACGCTCAGGGGCGACGTGCGCGTGGGCAAGTACACCTACGTCAGCAGCTATGCCGACATCCGCGGCATCGGCTCGGCCACGCGCATCGGCAACTACTGTTCGCTGGCGCGCGGCGTGAAGATCATGTCGTCCGGCCAGGTGCATTCCGTCGCATCGATCTCCACCTTCCCGTTCTACCTGCTCGACCATGACCTCAAGCGCGCGGATTTCATGGTGCGCAAGGGCGATGTGGTGATCGGCAACGACGTGTGGATCGGCGCCGACGCGATCGTCATGCCGGGCGTGCGGATAGGGGATGGCGCCGTGATCGGCGCGGGCGCGGTGGTGACCAAGGACGTGGCGGCGTTCCAGATCGTCGCGGGCGTGCCGGCGAAACCGGTCAGGATGCGATTCTCTGCGCCGGTGTGCGCAGCCATCGCCGCATCGCGATGGTGGGAGCGCGACTATCGTGAGCTGAAGCCGTTCATCCATCACCTCTATGCGGCGGGACCGATCGGGGAAGAGGACATCCCGGACACGCTGGCGCTGCTGGCGCGCGCCGATTCTTCTCCGCGCGCCTGCCCGAGTTCCTGCTGAGCGCGGAGCGGCGCCGCCATGCACGCCCTGCTCAACGCGATCCTTTCCAAAGCCGGCGGCGCCCTGTTCGCGCTGGCACTGGTGGTGTACCTCGGGCAGGCGAGCGGGACCGAGGTCTCCGGCCATTTCTATTACACGCTGGCCGTCGCCGTGATGCTGAGCCAGCTGCTGCGGCTGGGCATGGACGGCGTGGTGCTGCGTCTGGCGAGCCGCTACCGCCACGCGGGCGACGCCGCGGCATTGCGCGGGCTGGCCGGAGACATGCTGATGTACCTGCTCGGCTGCGGCGGCGCGATGGTGTTGATCGGCAAGCTGCTGCAGCCCCATGCCGCGCCGCTGCTGTTCGCGGGCGAGGCACCGTTCCTGCTGTACGAGACCGCGCTGTATTCTTTCGTTCCGTTCACGCTGATGTGGAGTGGTGCCGCGCTGCTCAAGGGCATCGGCAAGACCTCGCTGTCGGTGTTCATCGAGGCCGGCAGCGTGCCGCTGCTGGTGCTGCTGGGCATGCAGCGGCAGGTCGGTGCGGGATACCGCGAGGCGGCGCAGGCGCTGCTGTGGGCGCACGTGGGCGCCGCCCTGCTCACGCTGGCGCTGGTGTTGCGCCATGCCGGCTGCCGCATCGCCGCGCGCGGCCTGCTGCGGCGCTGCCGCGAACTGCTGGCCGAGTCGGTGCGCGGCGTGTGGGTCGCCATCTCCAACACGCTCATCGTCTGGTCGCCGCTGTTCTTCCTCGGGCTGCTGGCGACGCCGGCCGACGTCGGCGTGTACAACGCCGCCTTTCGCGTGACCATGGTCGTCGGCGCGTTCAGCGCGGTGTTTCGCGGCGTCGCCACGCCGCGGCTCGCCGGACTGCTGCAGCGCGAGCAGTCGCCGGTCCCCTTCCTCAAGCGCTCGATGACGCACATCGTGCTCGCCGGCATGCTGCTACTGATCGCGGGCGAGATGAGCTTCGACCGGCTGTTCGCGCATCTCGGCGCCGGCTTCGCGCCGGCTTCAGGGCTGGCCATGCTGATGCTGGTCGGCATGCTGGCCAACGTACTGTTCGTCATCATGGAGACGCAACTCATCCTCGCCGACCGCAACGACCTGCTGCGCGCCAACGCCGTCTTCACCCTGCTGCTCGGCCTGCCGCTCACGCTGGCGCTGATCGGATCGCTGCAGGCCTACGGCGCGGCGCTGGGCTTCGTGCTCACCAACGTGCTGAGCCGCGCCAACATGCTGTACCTGTTCAACCGCAGCTACGCCTGCAGGATCTGACGCCATGAGCCTCAGCAAAGCCGGCCTGCTGTCCGCTCCCGTCTACCTGGCGGGAGCGTGCATCATCCTGCTGGTGTACGGCTTCCTGTTCCCGGTACTCAACTGGCCGGACGAGTACCGCAACCTGCAGCTGCTGCAGCAGGGGCGCGAGAGCGGCTACGCCTTCATCTACGGGCATTTCGCCCGCTTCGTCATGCACCTGGCCGATGCGCTGTTCGGCCTCAACGAGCTGGGCGACGTGCGCGGCGTGGTGCGGACGAACGCCGGCTTCCAGATGATCCACGGCGCGCTGCACTACTCCGCAATCGCCGCCGTTCCCGGCGTCTACTACTTCGCCAAGCTCGCCAACTTCGCGCTGGCCGGCGCGTTCGCCGCCGCCCTCACGCTCTGGCTGTGCGCCAGCGGTCGGTTGCACCCGGGCAAGGACGTGCGCGTGTTCCTGCTGTCGCTGTGCTTCCCGTCGGTCGCCTACGGCATCATGCAGATCTCGACCGACATCCTGTTCATCCTGTGCTCGCTGCTGCCGTTCTTCCTGCGCGGCAGAATGGTTGCGCTCGCATTCGCGGCCTCCATGGCGCTGCTGGCGGTGGAGGACCGCAGCTTCCTGCTGCTGTCCGCCTTCGTGTTGCTGCGCGAGATCTACAGCGCCTTGCTGTCCCGCCGCATCGCCGCCGCGAACTGGCGCGCGCGCCTCGGCTGGCTTGCCGTGTTCACGGCGCTGACCATGCTGGCAGCGTTCATCGTCACGCACTGGCTGAGCGACCCGGGGTGGCTCAACCTGCTCGTCCCCGGCCTGGGCGACGGCGTCGCGCTCGCGCTCGAATACACGCACGGCAAATCGTACAACCCGGTCGTCAGCCTGGTGGTGTTCTACGCGGGGTTCGTCATCCTGCCCGGCGCGACCGAGTTCTTCACCGCGCTGGTGCTGCTCTATCTGCTGGTGCTGTTCGTGTTCTACCGCTTCTTGGTGTTCTGCCACTCCGCTGCATTCGGCGAGGAGGGGATGCGCGCCTACTTCGCCCTGTTGTCCACGCTGACCATCTTTCTGTTTCTCACCGGAGTCGTGCACGTGTTCGAGTCGGGGCGCTACTACCTGTATCTGGTGCCGTATGTGGTGCACGCGCTGCTGTCGGGCGCCGTCCGCATCCGGGGCACGGAGTCGCTCAAGGCGGAGTGGGTACTGCTGTTCGGCTCGATGTTCTTCGCCGTCACCGTCACGCTGCTGGCATACGGGCTGGGAGCATGAACATGCATGACGCTACGCATACAGGGGAGGCCATCATGGTCGACTTCATCTTTCTCGGGCCGAGCAAGACCGCCTCGACCTGGATCTACGAGGCGTTGCGCGGACATCCGGAATTGTTCGTGCCGGCCGCCAAGGACGTCTATTTCTTCGACAAGTTCTACGAACGCGGAACGGCCTGGTACGCCGGCTTCTTCCGCGACGCGCCGCCCGGCAGCCTGTGCGGCGAACTGAGCCACGACTATTTCTCCAGCCCGGAGGCCATCCGCCGCCTGCATGCCTACAACCCGGAAATGAAGCTGATCTGCTGCCTGCGCAATCCGTTCGAACGCGCCTATTCGTCCTATCTGCATCTGCTGCGCGTCGGCCTGTTCGCGGGCAGCTTCGAGGAAGCGCTGCAGCGCTTCCCCTTCCTCGCCGACGAGGGAAAGTACTACACCCATCTGCAGCACATCCTGTCTCTGTTCGAGCGCGATGCGGTGCTGATCCTGGATTTCGACGAACTGGAAGCGGACCCGCAGCGCTTCGCGCGCGGCATCTTCCATTTCCTCGGCGTGGACGAGTCGTTCGTGCCGGCGATGCTGCACGAGAAGGTCAACCCCGCGCGCGAGGCGCGCAGCGTCGCGCTGGCCGGTCTGGCGAAACGCGCGGCGCTGCTGCTGCGGCGGTGGGGATGCTCGAACTTCCTCGGCCGCTTGAAGCACAGCCGCTTCATCAACTGGCTGGTTTACCGCAAGGCTGCGGATACCCCGCAGAGATCGAAGGAAGCCGTCAGCTACCCGGAACAACTGGT
>JBQGEN010000189.1:0-2441 GCA_052039615.1 Sideroxyarcus sp.
GAAGAAGGCGCGCGAGATCGCGCTGTTCCGTCAGGGCAAGTTCCGCGACGTGAAGCTGGCCAAGCAGCAGGCCGCCAAGCTGGAGAACATGTTCGAACAGATGGGCGAGGGCGAAGTGCGCACCCTGTCGCTGATCGTGAAGGCCGATGTGCAGGGTTCGCTCGAAGCGATCGCCGGCTCGCTGCAAAAGCTGTCCACGGCCGAGGTCAAGGTCAATCTCATCCACAGCGGCGTGGGTGCGATCACCGAGTCCGACGTCAACCTGGCGCTGGCTTCCAAGGCGATCATCATCGGCTTCAACTCGCGCGCCGATGCGACCGCGCGCCGTCTGGCCGAATCGTCGGGCGTGGATATCCGCTACTACAACATCATCTATGCGATGGTGGACGAGATCAAGGCGGCTCTTTCCGGCATGCTGGCGCCGGAGAAGAAGGAAAGCATCATCGGCATGGTCGAGATCCGTCAGGTGTTCACGATCTCCAAGGTCGGAACCATTGCGGGTTGTTACGTCACCGAAGGCATGGTTAAGCGCGGTTCCAGCGTGCGCGTGCTGCGCAACAACGTGGTGATCCACACCGGTGAGCTGGATTCGCTGAAGCGCTTCAAGGATGACGTGAAGGAAGTGAAGTCGAACTTCGAGTGCGGCCTGTCCCTGAAGGGCTACAACGATCTGCAAGTCGGCGACTTCCTCGAAGTGTTCGAGATCGTCGAAGTGGCGCGGGCGCTTTAATGGCGAAGGACTACGCACGCACTGATCGCATCGCCGAGCAGATCCAGCGCGAACTGGCCGAGCTGATCCGGCTGGAGGTGAAGGATCCGCGCGTGCGCAAGGTGACGTTAACCGGGGTGGAAGTGGCCAACGACCACTCCCATGCCAAAGTGTTCTACACCTCGCTGGACGGCGATAGTGCCGTCCTGCAGCAGGGGCTGGAGCGCGCGGCCGGCTTCCTGCGCAGCCAGCTGGCGCACGCCATGAAGCTGCGCATCACACCCCAGCTGCATTTCGTCTATGACGCCTCCGTGGAGCGCGGCGCCCATCTTTCCCAGTTGATCGATCAAGCGGTTGCGAGTGACAAAAAAGACTGAGCAATTCAAACGCGTCACAAGGCCGCTGGATGGCGTCCTGCTGTTCGACAAGCCGCTGGAATTGAGCTCCAACACCGCGCTGCAAAAAGTCCGTCGTCTGTACCAGGCCGAGAAGGCCGGACACACCGGCACTCTTGATCCGCTCGCCACGGGCCTGTTGCCGGTCTGTTTCGGCGAGGCCACCAAGTTCACCATTGCCCTGCTGGATGCCGACAAGCGCTATCGCGCGACGATACGCCTGGGGCAGCGTACGACCACCGGCGATGCCGAGGGGGAGGTCATCGAGACGCGTCCGGTCGCGGTGGACGAGGCGCAAGCGCTGGCCGCGATGGCTGGTTTCATGGGCGAGACCCGGCAACTGCCCCCCATGCACAGCGCCATCAAGCACCAGGGCAAGCCGCTGTATGAATACATCCGCAAGGGCGAGACGGTGGAGCGCGAGTTGCGCACGGTGTTCATCCACGAGTTGAAGCTGGAGCGGCTGCAGGGCGTTGAACTGGAGTTCAGTGTGTTGTGCAGCAAAGGCACGTACGTGCGCACGCTAGCCGAAGATATCAGCGAGGCACTGGGCTGCGGTGGGCATCTGATCGCGCTGCGCCGTACCGGGATCGGCGAGTTCGGCCTGGAGGATGCCTACACCCTGAGGCAGCTGGAGGAGATGGACGAGGCGCGGCGCGATGCCTGCCTGCTGCCGCTGGACCGGCTGGTGCAGAATCTGCCGCGGCTGGAGCTGGACGAGATACTGGCCAACCGGCTTGCGCAGGGGCAGAGACTGGGCCTGAACGACGGCTATCCCGACGGAAAACGTCGGTTGTACGTCGCCGGGCGATTTATCGGGCTGGGCGAACTGGCGGGCGGCAGGCTGGCTCCCAGCCGGCTGCTGTCCAGTGTAGCCAAAGCGGCCGCCCAGCGCGATTCAACTTGAGCGGATGCCCCATTAAAGGGTAGAATGCCGCACTTTTTTATTGGAGAGAGAAGTCAATGTCTATTACCGCCGCACAAAAATCGCAGATCGTGGCCGACTATCAACGTGCCCAGGGCGATACAGGCTCCCCGGAAGTACAAGTTGCCCTGATGACGGCACGTATCAACTACCTGACCGATCATTTCAAGGAACACAACAAGGATCACCACTCTCGCCGTGGTCTGTTGCGCCTGGTGAGCCGCCGCCGCAAGCTGCTGGACTACCTGAAGAGCAAGAACGAAAACAGTTACAAAGAGCTGATCAAGCGTCTGGATCTGCGCAAGTAACAAAGTATGCAAAAAAGCGGGTCGCTAAATGCGGCCCGCTTCGTTTTGGATGTCGTTTCACCACGCTGGCACCTCGGTCACGCATAAACATTGGAGAGAGCTAT
>JBQGEN010000190.1:0-7754 GCA_052039615.1 Sideroxyarcus sp.
TCCAGCGCGACGCCGATCACCACCAAGTCCGTCTTCTTGTGGGCCTCATGCAGCGCCACCAGGTCCGGGATCTCCTGCAGACAAGGCGGACACCAAGTCGCCCAGAAATTGACCAGCACCCACTTGCCGCGATAGTCGGACAGGCGTTGCACTTGCCCCTGCATGTCCTTGAAGACGAATCCCTGCGCAGCCGCGCCGCCCGCGGCCAACAGCAGGAGTGCTGCCAACAGGAAATGCCGGCGCTTCATCAGTGCTTCGCCTCGTCCGCGCCTTCCTGTTCCTGATCGCCGTGCTTGCCTTCGGCAGCATGCGTCCAGTACAGCGCGAGCGCGATCAGCGCGATGGCGGCGCCGAAATAGACGAGGTCGATGGGCTGCGTGATATGCATGTTCAGCGCTTCCTCGAACAGCGTCACGATCATGATCATCAGGATCACCTTGGCCAGGCGTGTCTTCAGGTCGTCCAGACTGTTGATCACCAGTATCTTGCTGGACGCCTTGCTGCCATGGGCCTGATTGATGTCGCTGATGAACAGTTCATACAGACCCAGCGAGAAGATCAGCATCACCGTGGCCAGCAGGTATCCGTCCACCACTTCGACGATATGCGACACGGTAGAGTCGTGCAATGCCTTGCGCGCCTCGTCGGTCAGGCTGGCATCGGCGTAGTGCATGGCATGCTGGAACAGGAACACCACGTCCACCGTCGCCATGTAGAAAATGGCGATGCCCGCGAGCAGGCTGCCGACCACCGCGGTCAGAACGACGAAACGGCTGTTCCACAAAGCGCCTTCAAACAGGGATTCAAAGAACTTCACAACGACCTCCTAAGTGATTGGGTAAAACAAAAATTCGAGCGGCGCGCATTAAAGCGTAAAAGTGCTACTGCGGCAATACGCTAAACAGGCTTGGTCCACATCTCCTGCAGGGTCATGCCCGCAGGCTCGTTCATGCGCTGCTCCAGCGCCGCAAACCAGGCCCGGACGTCGCCGTCCCCGCCCTGTTTCGGCAGCGTCGACACGTCCAGCAGGAACAGCTTCAGCAGTTCGCTCAACTTCACCGCCTCCGGCAGGCGCACCATGCTCCACCCCGCCCCGGCAAGCTTGCCCACGATCCTGGCATCGACCAGCTTGTCCAGGATGCGCTCGACATCGTCATAGCCTATATGCAATTGGCGCGACAGCCCCGGCAGTGTCTGCACTTCGCCTTTGCTCAACCCCTGCTGCATCAGCTTGAGTATGTTGACCGCGTAATAGAGTCTTGCCGCCTGATCCAGCCGCAGCGAATGCGTGCTGCGCCAGTGCGAAAGCGAAGCGGTGATGATCGCCCCGAACAGCACGGTGAGCCAGGAAAAATACACCCACATCAGGAAGATCGGCACGCTGGCAAAGGCGCCATACACCAGCTTGTAGGTAGGAAAGTGCGAGATATAGAAAGCGAAGGCGCGGTTCATCGATTCGAACGCCACCGCCGCGATCAGGCCGCCGATGATAGCGTGGCGCATCGGCACGAAGCGGTTCGGCACGACGCGGAACAGCAAGGTGAAAGCCGCGGTCGTCATCATGAGCGGGATGAGCTTCAGCGCGTCCATGCTGATGGCGGGGACCCGCTGCGCGTACTCCGCCGAGAATCCGACCAGCCACGAGGTGAGCGAGAGGCTGCCGCCGACCAGCAGCGGCGCCAGCGTGAGCACTGCCCAGTACACCAGCACGCGCTGCACCAGGCTGCGCGGGCGTGACACGCGCCAGATCATGTTGAAGGCGTTGTCGATGGTCAGCATCAGCAGCATGGCGGTGACGGCGAGAAATACGATACCCACCGCTGTCAGGCGCGAGGCGCTCTCGGCAAATTGCTCCATGTAGCGCGTGATGATCCTGCCGCCGGTCTCCGGCACCAGGTTCGTCAGGATGAATTCCTTGATGTGCGCGGAATAGTCGGTGAACACCGGGAATGCCGAGAACAGGGTCAGCGCGATGGTAATGAGCGGAACCAGCGACAACAACGTGGTGAAGGTCAGGCTCGCCGCCATCTGCGTGCAGCGATCGTCCTGCAGGCGCACCGTGACGTAGCGCAGGAAACGCAAGGAATCGACCAGGCCAAGATTGGGCCATTTCAATTTCCGGAAATCCAGCTTGGCAAGTTTCATAAGCCCTGACAACTGATTACAATGTCCACATGATACCCGACAAAACCACTCCGCAAAGCACCGCACGCGCCGCGCGCCAGTTGCTGCGCGCCCATCGTTATGGCGCGCTCAGCACCTTGTCGAAAAAGTTCGGAGGCCACCCGTTCGGCTCCATCGCGCCATACCTGGCGGATCACGACGGCAGCCTGCTCGTCCTCGTCAGCGCGCTGGCGGAACATACAAAAAACATCCAGCACGATCCGCGCGTCAGCCTCATCACGCACAACCAGGAAGACCCGCATATCCAGACGCAGGGGCGCCTCACCGTGGTCGGCACAGCCGCGCTGGTCGCGGAACGCGCACTGGCCGGAACGCGCTATCTGCGTTATTTCCCTGAAGCGCAGACCTATTTCGACCTGCCCGATTTCGAGTTCTACCGCATCACGCCGCATGCGCTACGCTATATCGGTGGCTTCGGCGACATCCATTGGATCAAGGCGGAGAACTACCTGGTACCAGCCTATCCACTCATCGCGCAGGAAGAAGAGTTGATAGCAGAGGTCAATGACACGCAACGGGCCGCCTTGTGGCGCCTCGCGCAGAAACATCACCCTGCCGAATACGAGTTGGTCGGGATTGATTGCGACGGCTTCGACCTGCGCAGCGACCAGCATCTGTTGCGTTTCGACTTCCCCGTACCGCAGCTGGATGCCCCGCAGGCACGCGCGGAACTGGTGCGGCTGTCAGAGCTCGACTGAAACCCTTAGCCGCGCACGCCGCGTAGCGCAACGGACTGTGGCTCGGCCGGAGGGGCTGTGTCTTCAGGGGCGCCTTCTCCCGTCACGCTGCTGCGCCTGGCGGCCACGGAATTGTCTTTTTTCAAAGCGCTCGCCGTATCCGCAGCGCCTTTGCCCTTGACGACCCCGACCTTCTTCACCCCGCTGTGCGGCCGGCTTGCCGCCGCATCCCCGGCTGACGATGGGCGCACCCTGCTTGCGCCAGCGTCCGTGCGTTCGGTTGCAGCGGCGATCTCTGCAGCCGACGCTGGACCGGCGCTCAGGCCCAGCCCCAGCAGCAATATTCGCATCAGTGTTCCAGGTCTCATCCCATCTCCCATCTCCGAAACCAGCCAGCGGGCGGACTCGCCCGCGGGCGGGTCCGTGCCGGATCACAACTGGGGATGCGACCGTTCCGCCCCCGCATCCAGCTTGTTCAGCGCGTTAAGATACGCCTTGGCCGAGGCCACCACGATGTCTGTGTCCGCCCCCTGCCCGTTGACCACGCGCCCGCCCTTGGACAAGCGCACCGTCACCTCGCCCTGCGCGTCGGTGCCGCTGGTGATGTTGTTCACCGAGTACAGCAGCAATTCGGTGTTGCTCTTGACCACCTGCTCGATCGCCTTGAACGTCGCATCCACCGGACCGCCGCCTTGCGCATCGGCCTGATGCTCCTTGCCGCCGACGCTCAACACCACCCGCGCCACCGGCAATGCCCCGGTCTCGGAATGCGCACCCATCGCCACCAGGCGGAAATGCTCGCTCACCTGCGTGGCTTCCTCGTCGCTCACCAGCGCCTGCAAGTCTTCATCGAAGATCTCGTGCTTCTTGTCGGCCAGATCCTTGAAGCGCGCAAACGCGGCGTTCACCGCCTCTTCCCCGTCCAGCACGATGCCCAATTCCTGCAAACGCGCGCGGAATGCGGCGCGGCCGGAATGCTTGCCCATCACCATCTTGTTCGCGCCCCAGCCCACATCCTCGGCACGCATGATCTCGTAGGTCTCGCGGTGCTTGAGCACGCCGTCCTGATGGATGCCAGACTCATGCGCGAACGCGTTGGCACCGACAATGGACTTGTTCGGCTGCACGGGATAGCCGGTGATGCTGGAGACCAGCTTGGAAGTCGGCACGATCTGGGTGGTATCGATGGTCGTGTCGCAGCTAAAGATGTCGCGGCGCGTCTTGATCGCCATCACCACTTCTTCCAGAGCAGCATTGCCCGCGCGCTCGCCCAGACCGTTGATGGTGCACTCCACTTGGCGTGCGCCGTTCATTACCGCCGCCAGGGAGTTGGCCGACGCCATGCCCAGGTCGTTGTGGCAATGGGTCGACCAGATTACCTGGTCGCTGTTCGGCACACGCGCGATCAACTGCTTGAAACGCTCGCCCCACAACACCGGGATGCTGTAACCCACGGTGTCCGGCACGTTCAGGGTCTTCGCTCCGGCCTTGATGACGGCATCGAAGATGCGCACCAGAAAATCCATGTCGGAGCGCACCGCATCTTCGGCGGAGAACTCGACATCGTCGGTGTATTCGCGCGCCCATTTCACCGCCTGCACTGCGCGCTCGACCACCTGATCCTCGGTCATGCGCAACTTGTGCTGCATGTGGATGGGCGAAGTGGCGATGAAGGTATGGATACGCCCGCGCTTGGCCGGCCTGATCGCCTCGCCCGCGGCGCGCACGTCCTTCTCGTTGGCACGCGCCAGCGAACATACGGTGGAATGCTCAATGACCCTGGCGATGCTGTGGATCGCGTCGGCGTCGCCGGTGCTGGCCGCGGCGAAACCGGCCTCGATCACATCCACGCCCAGCTTCTCCAGCTGGCGCGCGATGCGCAACTTCTCTTCTTTGGTCATGGACGCGCCGGGGCTTTGCTCGCCGTCGCGCAAGGTGGTGTCGAATATGATTAATTTGTCAGTCATTTTTTGCTCCATCGCAATTGTTCATCCACGGCACGCACCAACCGAGCCGCCTGCTTTGATACTTGTGGGGTGGGGTTTAGTTTGCGCGCGAGCGCAGCTTCAGCGCGGCCAGCAGGCTGAAGGTGGAATGCGATTGCGAGATGTGGCGAGAGAAGTGCATGGAAGGGAATATAGCGGCTTTTATTTGGGGGTGCAACAATGGCAGGCGTTTAAAGCGTTTGAGTTGAAACTTAACTAACGCCGTGCTGTCTTTGGGCTGGCACGCCCTGTTATGATGCGGCGTCGCATTTTCCATCCACAAGAAAGAGAGTCTCCATGAAGAAGCTGCTTCCCGTGTTCTGCGTTCTGGGCATGGCCGCCCAGCCCGTTTTTGCGGCAAACGACCTGAATAACCTGCAAGCGCTCGCCCAGGCTGAATTCCGCGCCCTTTCCGAAGATCTCGGCTCCGCCCTGAGCTACAAGCCGCTCACCCCCGCCGAACCGCTGGGCGTCACCGGATTCGATATGGGCATCGAAGTCACCAGCACCAAGATGACGAAAAGCGAGGAAGCCTGGAAGACCGCCACCAACAGCAGCAGCGGCATCGGCACCGTCTATGTGCCGAAACTGCACATTGCCAAGGGCCTGCCGCTGGACATCGATGTCGCCGCCTTCTATTCCGCCATCCCCACCACCAATGTCAAGCTGGTCGGCGCTGAACTGCGTTATGCCGTATTGCCCGGCGGCGTCGCCACTCCGGCCGTGGCGATCCGCGGCTCCTACACCAAGATGAGCGGCGTCGAACAGCTGGCGTTCAATACCAAGGGGCTGGATGTCTCCATTTCCAAGGGCTTTGCCATGTTCACCCCCTACGCGGGTATCGGCCAGGTCTGGGTCAACAGCACCGCGAATACAGGCACGCTGGCGGCCGAGAGCTTCACCCAGAGCAAGGTATTCGCCGGACTGAACATGAACCTGGGCGTGACCAATATCGCACTGGAAGGCGACAGGACGGGAGGCACCTCCTCCTATGGCCTCAAGCTTGGCTTCCGCTTCTGAGCAGTAGCTCCGGACAAAAAAGGCGACACCGCGGTGTCGCCTTTTTGTTTGCACAGTCACTTATTTCAGGATGCGCCACTGCTGCGGCCATTGCGCCATCGGGTCGCGCGCGTAGCCGCTCTTGCCAAACTGGTTCCAGCGTCCAATGACATAGCACAGCAGGAGATTGGCATGTGCGCCGGCATCATCATCCGCGCCCACCGTGCCCTGCGTGGCGGCGATACGCAACGATTGCTTGAGCGTGGTCTCGACGCGGTCGAGGAACTGGTTGATGCGCTGCTGCAGGCGCTCGTCCTCGTTCACCAGCGCATCGCCGATCAACACCCGCGTCATGCCGCGGTTCTTCTGAGCAAAGCCCAGCAACAGGGCGACGATGCCTTCCACCTGCTTCAGCCCGTCCGTCTCTTCGGTGCTGATCTTGTTGATCAGGCCGAACACGGTCTGTTCGATGAAATCGATCAGCCCCTCGAACATCTGCGCCTTGCTGGCAAAATGACGGTACAGCGCCGCCTCGGACAACTCGAGCCGCGCCGCCAGCGCCGCCGTGGTGATCTTCTCGCCCTTGGGCTGCTCCAGCATTTCGGCCACGGTCTGCAGGATCTGTAGTTTTCTTTCGCCCGGCTGTTTTGTCGCCATGATTCCCCCTTTTAAAGTTTCGCCAGTGCGCGCGGCAGTTCCAGCACATCACGCAGTTTCACATCCACATAACCCGGCGCGCGCGGCGCAGCGCTCACCCACACGGTACGCATCCCCAGACGCTTTGCGGTCTGCAGGTTCTCCGCGCTGTCCTCCACCATCACGCACTGACTCGCGCGCAAACGGTGCTTGCGCAACAGACGCCGAAAACCGGCGATCTGCGGCTTGGGCCGGTAGCGCGAATGCTCGATGGCGAACACGTCGTCGAACAAGTCGTCCACGTGCAGCAGCTTCAATACTGCCTGCGCGTAATGCAGCGGCGCGTTGGAGAACACCACCTTCCTTCCCGGCAGGGTCTTCAGCACATGGCGCAGGCGCGGTTCGCGCAGCACCATGTTCCCCAAGTCGGGAAACTGGTGCGTGTGCCACAGGAAATGGTCGGGATCAGTGCCATGGTGCTTCATCAGCCCGGACAGCGTCGCGCCATAACGCTGCCAATAATCCACGCGCAACGCGTTCGCTTCGTCCTCGCTCAACTGCAGGTATTCCTGCAGGTAGGCCGTCATGCTGCGGTTGATGTGCGGAAAGATGCGCGGCGTCGCGTCATGCAGGGTGTTGTCCAGATCAAAGATCCAGACGCGCGCTTCCGTCATTTGCTTTTGATCAGCGTGCCGACGCCTTCGTCGGTCAGGATCTCCAGCAGCAGCGCATGCTCCACGCGGCCGTCGATGATGTGCACCGAGCGCACCCCGCCGCGCGCCGCATCCAGCGCCGAGCCGATCTTGGGCAGCATGCCGCCGGATAGCGTGCCGTCCGCGACCAGATCGTCGATCTGTTTGGGAGTGAGGCCCGTGAGCAGATTGCCGTTCTTGTCGAGCACGCCCGGCGTATTGGTCAGCAGTACCAGCTTCTCGGCGTTCAATACTTCCGCCAGCTTGCCCGCCACCACGTCGGCGTTGATGTTTAGCGTCTCGCCGTCGGGCGACACGCCGATGGGCGCGATGACCGGGATGAAATCGCCGGAATCGAGGAAGTTGATGATAGACGGATCGATCTTGTTGATGTCGCCGACCAGGCCGATGTCCAGCATCTTGCCCGGCTCCTTGTCGCTCTCCAGCAGCAGCTTCTCGGCGCGGATGAAGCCGCCGTCCTGCCCGGTCAGGCCCACCGCCTTGCCGCCGTAGCGGTTGATGAGGTTGACGATGTCCTTGTTGACCTTGCCCAGCACCATCTCGACCACGTCCATGGTCTC
>JBQGEN010000191.1:0-5069 GCA_052039615.1 Sideroxyarcus sp.
GTTCATCGCCTGGTCGGGGATACCTATCTCGCCGGCATCGCGGAAACCGTTCAGGTTGGTGTCGAAGAAGGCTGCGGCCTGGTAGTGGCCGAACCAGTCGAACACCGGCACGTCGAGCAGATTGACGTTGGCGCCGCCCGCCGGCACCGTGACATTGGTGGCGGCGAAGATGCGGTCGAGGAACTCGTCCCAGACGACCAGCTGGTAAGTACCGGCCGGCACATTGGGGATGGAGAACGTGCTATCGGCGTTGCACGGCGCGGAGTACACGGCGCGCCCGCCCACCACGGCGAGTTCGTTCAAGCCGACCCAGCACTGGGGCACGGCTCCCCCGTTGTAGAAGGTGAACATGGGCGGGCGCGACATGTGCTGGTTCACGATGCGTCCGCTGATGGTTGAGGTGCCCTTGAGCACCGTGGCGTCCTTGATGTCGCGCACGAAGCCAATGTCGATATGGTGGCCGGCCGGGCCGAACTCCTGGAACACCGCCGGCTCGTTGGCCTTGACCCAGGCATCTATGCCCTTGGTACCTTCGATGGTGGAGGTCTGATGCCAGCCCGCATTGGGCGGGATCGCCTCGATGGTGTATTTGCCCGGGAACAGATACTTGATGTCTGCCACGCCATCCGCCCCGGTCTTGATGAAGCCGCTGCCCAGCGTCGCCACCGCGGGCGTGCCGTCCGGGTTGTAGACGAAGCTACCGTCCGGGTTCTGCTGGTAGGTCGTTCCGATCGGATTGTTGAACGCGTCCTTGGTCACCTGACCGCCGGATGCGCCATAGGTGCCGCCCGCCTCCTTCAGCGTGATACTGACATTGGCCAGCCCCAGTTCCTGTGGCAGGTCCGGCGTGCCGCTGATGGGCTGGTTGTCCTCGAACACGAAGACGGTGATCTGCGCAGTGGGGACCGGCGACGGGTTCACCACGATGGTTACGGCGGTCTGTCCCGGCGCGATCTGTGCGCCGCCCATCTGATAGCCGCTGCGTGGCATCACGGAAACGTAGTAACGTTTGGTCGCATCGAGCGCGAGGTTGGCGGGAGATTTTGCCGGATCGATGCTGTCGCCCGCGGCGACCACCGGCATGTAGCTGGCATGGAAGCTCAGTGCCAGGTTGCTGGCATCGGCCGGCACGTTGGGCACGGAAGCCTTGGTGGCATCCTCCTCCACCAGCCAGCGGTAATCGGTCACCGCCGTCACTCCGTCCGGCCCGACCACGTTGATGGTCAGGGCCTGCACATCGGCTTGCGGCAGAGCGCCCAGCAGGAGCAACGCAACGAATACGCGCCACACGTTCTGCAGCGCAGCCCTGAAATTGGTTTCAACATGGGTTTCCATAACGCCTCCCTCGATTGCACGACTTGTATTCACGGACTCCGGTTTGGACTTGGAGCGCTGCCCATTTACTGCATCTCTTTGGACGCCAGTCTCATCCAATCACTAACAATAAACGCCTAGGTGAACACCATATTCGACTATGGGCAGGACTTCATTTCGATGGAGGGATAGCCTGTAGAGAATGGTTGGACCGGCCGTCCCTGTGTACGTAGTCAATGCCCTGCTTCTCCCTGCCTGTATTTCATTTCCGCTGGGCAGAACCCGGCGGATCGTCATGCTGTGTCTGCCGTTCCGGTTCACGGGTTCGCCCCGATTCCGCCGTACGGCTGCATGCGGTAGTCGCCATACAGCGGGCAGGCGTCCGGCGTCAGGCAGGGCTGGTGCAGCGTGAGCGGGCCGAAACGCACGTCGATCCAGTTGCCGCCCTCGTCGAAAGCTCCCGCCGTGGCGATGCTGCTGGCCGATCCCGGCTGCCGGATGCTCTGGCCCCGTTCGCCGTTGAAGTACTGCGCGACGAAAGCGGGCGCGGCCGAACTGTTGCTGATGTCATATCCGGCGGTGCTGGTCAGGATGCTGTGCATCGGGTTCAGCTTGTGCGCACCTGCATCCACGTAAGCCGGCCAGGTCCCCTGTGCCGCCGTGCCCAGCACAGCGAGGTCGGAGTACACCGCGGCCTGTCCCGCGCCTATGTCGGGCACCAGGCCGTAGGCGGCCGGCATGGCGGTGTTGTCGATCGCCCAGTAGAACGAGCGGTTGTGCCACACAACGTTGTCCGTCAGCACCGGGTTGGAGTAGGCCAGCTTGTAGCCGCTGGCTGCGCCGATGGTGTTGTAGAGCAGCGCACCGTGGGCATGCGAGACGATGCCGGCCGGCTGCGGCGAGGACAGGTTCTTGCTGCCGGGCGGGAAGGCCGGCCCTGCCGTGGCAGTGCTCTCGTTGTTGGCCACGGTGTTGTTGGCTATGGTCGCCTTCACCGTGTCCTGCAGCGAGATGCCACCGCCTGCCACCCCGGCCATGTTGTTCACCACTTTGTTGTTGCTCAGCGTCACCTGGTACCACGAGGCGGGCGTGCCCGGCGCGCGGCGCACGTCCAGGCCGTTGATGAACTCGGAGCGGATGCCGCCGCCTTCGCCCGAACCGGCCTGGTTGCCCTGCACCAGGTTGGACGACACCGTCACGTTTCCGCTTCCGGGCGAAAGCAGCGTGGTGGCCAGCGAATCCGCTCCGCCGACGAAGATGCCGCCGCCGGAAGCGTTCGCGCCCTGGCTGAACGTCTGGTTGAAGATCACCGTGTTGTTGGCGATGGTGCCGTTGTTGCTGAGTCCGTGGTGGCCGATGCCGGCGCCGCCGCCCATGGAGAAGTTGCCGCACACGTAGTTGTTGGTCACCCTGTAGTTGTGGCTGCCGGTGTGCAGCGCGATGCCGCCGCCCACGCCCTTGCTGCTGCCGTTCTGGGTGACATGATTGTGGTGGATGCGCACGTTGTTGTTCCTGGCGTTGGTGTAGCCGCCGTACCAGCCGTCGCTGGCCGGAGTAACGGCGGGGTTGGTCAGGTTCGGGTCGCCCAGGCGGATGCCTCCGCCAAAATTGCCGGAGTTGCTCATCAGCTTGTTGTTGCTGATCTCAAGGAAGTTGGCGTAGCCGTTGACGAAAATGCCGCCCGCGTTGTCCGACCCGCTGATGGTGAAGCCGTCGATGCGCGCGTTGCGCACGTTGACGAAGGCCTGCGGCCCGCTGGCCTTGGCCACCACCATGATGCCCGGCCCCTGTTCGGTGTTGAACTGGCCGTCCTGCCCGGGCAACAGGTCGAAGCCTCCCGCCGCCAGCAACTGGTCAACCTTTGCGCGCCAGGCTGCCAGCTTCACGCTCGGCACCTTGGCCGCATTGATGTGTGTGGAGAGCGCGCCCCAGCCCTGCAGGCGTACCATCTTGTTCATGACGAGCAACTCGTCGTAAGTCCCGGGCGGCACCATGATCATGTCGCCGCGATTGGCCGCGTCGATCGCTGCCTGGATCGTAGTGCCGGGGCTGACCACGCGGATGACGTTGGACGCGGTCGGGCCGTAGCCGCCGACCGTCACCGTGACGCCGGTAATGCTGGACTTGCCGTTACCGCGCGTGACTTGCAGTTGCCCGGTGGTCGCGCCGCTGGGCACGCTGGCGATGATGATGCCGTCGCTCCACGACACGATGGGCAACACCAATCCGTTGAGCGTCACCGAGCCGGTGCCTTGGGCCGCGCCAAAGCCATGGTCCCGAAATATCGTGGGTGCATCGCCTGCCGTGCTGCCATAGGCAGGGTTGGGCACTTCCACCATGCCGGCCGAGACGATGGTCAGGCGCGGCCAGATGTTGGGATCGGCGGACGGCGGCGGCACGTACGGGCCGTTGAAGCTCACGCCGCCCTTGGTCTTGCCTTCCACCGAGTAGATGACCGGCACGCCGCTGTCGAACTCGCAATCCAGCGGGAACTGGGCCGAGCCGGTGTAGGCGGACACCGGGATCACCGGCGTATCCAGATAAGTGGTCTTGCCCGGCAGGAACATGAAGGTGTAGCAGAACTGGGTGTACTGTCGGCTGAAATGCGGATCGATGATCATCTGGCCGAAGGTCGGCGAACCGGCGCGCGTATCCTTGATCGGGCCCGGATCGTTCATGCAGGAAGTCAGCATGTTGGGCGACACGCCGGACGGGAACGGCGGGTTGATGGTGTAGGTGGACGGCACCAGCGCGTTGTAATGCCCCCACTGGTCGCCGTACACGCGGGCGACCTCGCGCCCGGTCCAGTCGCGCACCGACACCGGCAGCCACGCAGGCGCATGCTTCTCGCTGAAGTTGGGCGCGTTCGGGTCGAACTCGTTTGCGGTGTCGTCCAGCATCATGCCGACGATGTGGCCCGCCACCGGTACTTCGGTGAACATGTGGAAGTCGGCCGGCGTGTTCATGCCCTGGTTGAGCACCACCTTCTTGCGGTCGCACTGGTTCCAGGTCTTGCCCGGATTGGCCGGGTCGTACGAAGTGTTGGGCACGATCTGGTCGGAGAACAGATTGAGGTACTGCGGCACCGGCAAGGGATCGCCCACGCACTCCGGCGGCAGCGCCAGCGGAGAGGGCGCGGGAGGATCGCCGAAAGCCACGTTCTTGTCGCCGTTGCCTTGGTGCAGGTAGCCCGGTGGCGTCACTGCTTCAACGACGTAGGTGCCGGGCGGCAACTCGGGCTTGCCGGCCGGGCTGCCGAAGGCATAGCCGCCGTCGAACACCGCCGGGCGCACCTGGTTGAAGTTGCGCAGGCCGTCGTAGCAGTCGGTGGTCGTGCCGTTGGACACGAACACCGGCCCCTGGCAGCCGGTAGGTACGTGGTCGTCCCAGCTGTCAGCCCAGGCCACGTCCACCGCGTCGCCCTTGCTGTAGCCGGCGGTGGCATTGCGTTTGACGTCCTCCGGTCCCTGCGCCGCGGTGCCGTCGCTCCAACCGAACGGGTGGTTGTCCACGTCGGCCATGCGCGCCACATATCCTGCGGAACTGTGGTTGAGGCAACCTGCGCCGGCCGGCGCGGGCTGGTCTATCCTGCCGTCGTTGTCGCAATCGCGGTACAGGTTAACCTGCACGCGCGGGATGCCGGGCTCCCAGTTCTCGGCCGCGGCATAGCGCGGATCGTCCTCCGCGCGGGTGATGCCGTAGTGGATGATGCCGGTGATGCCGCCGTTCTCGCCCGGCGCGTAGTTCGTCTTACC
>JBQGEN010000192.1:0-3169 GCA_052039615.1 Sideroxyarcus sp.
GCGCGCCTTCGTGCAGAAGTCCGCCGACAACGGCGTGGACGTGTTCCGCATCTTCGACGCGATGAACGACATGCGCAACCTGCGCGTCTCCATCGAGGCGGTGAAGAAGGCGGGCAAGCATGCCGAGGGCTGCATCAGCTATACCACCAGCCCGGTGCATGACATCCCCAGCTTCGTCACCATGGCCGCCGAGCTGGAAGCGCTTGGCTGCGACTCGGTCGCCATCAAGGACATGGCCGGCCTGCTCACGCCGTATGCCACCTTCGAGCTGGTCCAGGCACTGCGCGCCGCCGTCAACGTGCCCATCCCCCTGCACAGCCATTCCACTTCCGGCCTGTCCGCCATGTGCATCCTCAAGGCGGTGGAGGCAGGTGCCACCATGCTGGACACCTGCAACTCGTCGTTCGGCGAAGGCGCCAGCCATTCCTCGACCGAAAGCGTGGTCGCCGCATTGCAGGGCACGCCATACGACACCGGTTTGGATCTGCGCGCGCTGCAGGACGTCACCGCCTACTTCAGCGAAGTGCGCAAGAAGTACTGGCAGTTCGAGAGCGCCTACACCGGCGTGGACACGCGCGTGCTGGTCAACCACGTGCCCGGCGGCATGATCTCCAACCTGTCCAACCAGCTCAAGGAACTGGACGCATTGGGCCGCATGAACGAGGTGCTGGACGAGATCCCGCGCGTGCGCGAGGACATGGGCTACCCGCCGCTGGTCACGCCGACCTCGCAGATCGTGGGCACGCAGGCGGTGCTGAACGTGCTCACCGGCGAGCGCTACAAGTCCGTCACCAACGAAGTGAAGAACTACCTGCTCGGCCAGTACGGCAAGGCGCCGGGCAAGATCAACGCCAAGGTGCAGGCGCTGGCGGTGGGCGATGCCGAAGTGATGACCTGCCGTCCCGCCGACCTGCTGGAGGACGAGATGAACCGTCTCAAGGCCGACAGCGAATCCTTCGCGCAGAGCGAGGAAGACGTGCTCACCTTCGCCATGTTCCCCGACCTGGCCAGGACCTTCCTGCAGGAGCGCAACGCCGACACGCTCAAGCCCGAAGTGCTGCAACCCAAGGAAGCGGCAACCCACGCGTCCGAGCGTTACGCACCCAACGAGTTCAAGGTCACGCTGCACGGCGAGACCTTCCACATCAAGCTCACCGGCAGCGGCCACCACGGCGAAGAGCAACGTCCGTTCTATGTCTCGGTGGACGGTATCTCGGAAGAGGTCATGGTCGAGACGCTGAACGAGATCGAAGTCAGCGGCCGCCGCAAGAGCGACGGCAAGAAAAAGACCGTCGCCGCGGAAAGCGCCACCGGCCGGCCGCGCCCGTCGCATCAGGGCTGCGTGACCACCGCCATGCCCGGCACCATCGTCGACGTCAAAGCGAAGATCGGCGATGCCGTCGAGGCGGGCGACGGCCTGCTGGTGATCGAAGCCATGAAGATGGAGAACGAGATCCAGGCGCCGATCAGCGGCGTCATCGTCAGCGTGCACGTGAAGAAGGGCGACAGCGTGGCGCCGGACGAGACGCTGGTGGAGATACAGGGCGCCGAGTAAGCCTGAAGGAAAGTGAGCAAAAAAGGGGGCACAAGCCCCCTTTTCTTATTCATGTGTTCGGGCTGCCATTCGGCCTTAAGAGACATCTAGCAACACGTTCTGGAATGACCGGTCGCAGCCCAGCAGGAGACATTCCCGCCCGCCCGTACTATTATGCAGATTCGTCTATTAACTGTTGAGCACCATAGGGACTGGCCGCTGCTATGAGTGAAGGAAAGTGGAAAGACTCGCTGCTGAAGAGCAGCCTACCTCTTGAGCATGCTGTTGCAGAGCAACTTGCGGAGCTCAAGTGGACTGTCTGGGGCCAATACGCTTATGCGCGAAACAATGAGTCCGGTGCGAGCGTCGACTTCTCCGTCGACATCGAGGCATTCAAAGAATACTCCACAGATACTCACTGGCTTGCGACGCTTAAATTATTGATTGAATGTAAGTACGCATCACCAGGTGTCAAGTGGTTGTTTCTTCCTTATCCGAGAACTGCCGAATTATTTGGTGGTGCAGTGCGTGTTTTTGATGAAGCCGCGAACAAGCGGGTGACGAACCGCCGACTCTTGGACGCGATTGAAGACGATATGCCGTATTGCATCCGCGGCATTTCACTGTTCGACAGCGGTTTTGACGAAACGGCAATATACAGGGGTGCCACTCAGCTTCGTTACGCCATGCCAAGGTTGGCGACAGAAGCACTGTCATCTCAGATCACTGACTCACACGATGAAGACAATGGCGTCACAATTGCCTGCGCGATCCTCGTGACTTCCGCACCAATATTCACGCTGAAAGAGGGTTTATCTCTGGACGATGTGTACCAAGCGAAGTCTCTGGACAGCTTGGTTACCGAGCACGAATCAGTCATTCTTTGGGATTCGAATGCCCCTGACCGAGCTAACTATTCAATGAAACTATTTGGAGAACTTGATGCAGAAGCATTGCGCTCAAGGATCGAAAAATACAGCGCGGTATTCGAACCCACGAAAAGGTTGAAGTATCCGCCCGCCACTTATCAGGTACCTCGAGCCATCTCAGGAGCAGGTGATCACGTGATCGTGGTGACTTTGAAGGGTTTGAAATCACTTCTAGTCCGACTTAATAGAGCCGGCACGAGCGCGGCAAAGTCAATTGAACGTATTGCTTCGCTTGACTTCGATCGAACAACGGGCCAGGTCAACATTAGTCATGTCTCTTCGGCACCACCACTGAGATGAGCCGGTGGTGCCCAACCCATCATCCCAGCTACGAACAAGGTAGCGGAAACGGAATCGGAATCGGCCACAGACTTTCCCTTCTGGAGAACCAAGGTGGGACTGTCCGCAATGGCCGCACTGCCGCCCTGAAATGAACTAACCAATCTTCGCCGGCAGGACCATCCACCCATTCCAGAATGCAAGAAGGGGGCGGCAGCCCCCTTCTTGTCCATCGCTTTTCTGGTCTTCAGTTCGGTTCCTGATACTTGTTCTCCAGCAGCTTCGCCTGCGCCGCCGCTAGCCTTGCGATGGGCACGCGCGGGCCGGAGCAGGAGACGTAGTTGAGGCCGACGTGGTGGCAGAAGCGGATGGAGCCGGGGTGGCCGCCGTGTTCGCCGCAGATGCCGACTTTCAGATCCGGGTTGGT
>JBQGEN010000193.1:0-2002 GCA_052039615.1 Sideroxyarcus sp.
GGGTCATTGTCATGGTGTTGCACCCGACAATCGTTGTGCAGACCCGCATTCTCCCCCTCTGGAAAAAACAATACCACAATTTGCGGGTGAGGCGAGGACGCAGTCCGGCATGGAGGCGACTGAGCGCCGCCCATTGCACAAAGACCGCCGGAAGGGAGCGACCCACGGCGGTCCTTGGCCTCGACTCCAATAGGCAACGGGATTCGCAGGAGCCAATGTGGCGAGCGTTGCCGGCAACGATGGCCATGTCGTGACGAGTTAATAGGGGCTGTGGACAGCGTAAAATCGTTTGTGGCTTCGAGCAGGAGAGGTCGGGGCCAGCACCGTCAGGAGAATTTCCAAGCACCGGAGGGGCCGACCCCTTCCAGCCGCTCCTGTGGGAGACACAAACGGCCTTGGGCAGTGTAACTCAACCCACCGGTACATTCATTTCCTAAAGCACAAGGACCGCCGGAAGGGGGAACGTCACCCCAAGCGGCGGCCCTCGGCCTCATGCTCCTTGGCGGCTGCACTCGCTTCGGAAGCGCCAAAGCATGGCGTAGGAGAGGCGAGTTGCACGAATTGTGGAAACGTGAGTAGGACGCGATACGCCCGTTCGCGGAGTTACAGCCAGTCAATAACGACCGCGAGGACAATCAGAGCCGCTGCCGCATAAAGCAAAACACGGGTTTTTAAGGTCGGTCGGTCCGCGCAAACGTCGTAGAGGCCGATAAACGCGAGAGCCCACCATGGAATAGACATGCAACTCTACCTACTGACGCCACAGCAAAAATGGCAGAGACACCCGAGGGATGCAGGTGTCCCTGCCGGCAGCCATCGATGCGCAAAGGCCTTAGAAGCGGTAAGGTCGGCTGCCCAAATACGCTACCACAGCGACCACTTACGGCAATGTGGCCAGAATTGGGCGAGGGGTAACTCCAGAGTGGGATTTGAAGCGATACAACGGTTTTGGAGGGCTGCGGTTACCCAAGGCTTATTAGCCCTCTGCTAAAGGGACGGTTTCACCCCCCACAACGTCTCTCAGTCACTTCCGGCTGGGCGGCGGCTCGCGTTCAACCTACAGCGGAGCGTATTCACCAGCTCACGGGCACTTGCGCGGTGAATTACGACCTGCACCAATTGTCGCCTGGAATTATCGTTAGTCAAAAAGACGGTTTCATCCCCGTATTCCTCAGCGACAGTTGTTGGGCCGATTTGCTCCCCGAGATGAGTTCGCTCTGGCATCCTGCCCTTACCCCCGAAATCGCTTAAGCACCATCCTCTGACATGGGTTCATGGTCGGCGGGGCGGCAAGCCCCTCGGATACCGCCCCACCTACGGACGCATTTGCAGCTAGAAGCGCCCCGCCCGTTCCGCTCTGCGCTTCCCCCGTAAGATGAGCGCCCCATTCCGCTCATGATCGGCGCCAAAGAATGTTGCTTAAAAGCTAGTCTGGATTGCGACGTGAGCATCGCGAATTATTGTTCCGGGCAAGGCGGATAATGGGCGCGTAGTGCGAGGGCCTGCCATGCGGGGAAAGGTGGCGAGCGATGGAGAAGCCGCCCCCTCGCCCCGAGGCGCCTTGTGAACAGCGGGACTCCCTCAGGGCCTAGCGATTATAGCCTTGGGCAACCCGAGTAATTAAGCCCCAACTCAGGTGCGTTCGTCCACGAAATCCACGAACCGCTGCGCCTCGGCCGCAGTGAGGTGGACGAAATATGTGGTGCCATCTCGGCCGGTGATGCCAATCGTGAACCGGCGAGTGCCGGAATAGAAAACGGGCTGACCCTCGACAATCGCGTTCAGGGAATTGGAATTGGTGAGTTTCGCCATGATGACCGCCCACGCAACTGACGATGAGAATAATAGCAAAGGCCCAGCAACCCAAGGCGGCGCGATTATCATCAGTGCCGCACCGTCGAGCATATCCATCGAGCCCGGCGCTTAAGTCCGAACGACCATCAAAGGTTCAGCATGTTTACTGCACTTGGTCTGGCTCAATTCATCGCGGGCTGCTCTAATA
>JBQGEN010000194.1:0-9642 GCA_052039615.1 Sideroxyarcus sp.
CTGCGACAGCGCAGCCAAAGCCTGTTAGAATCGCGCACTCAGAATTTTCTGATTCACAATAACCATTTGGAGAAGAAGCATGGCTGTCGAACGTACCCTTTCCATCATCAAACCTGACGCCGTGGCGAAGAACGTCATCGGTCAGATCTACACCCGTTTCGAGAACGCAGGCCTGAAGATCGCGGCTGCGCGCATGACACAATTGTCGCGTGCCGAGGCGGAAGGCTTCTACGCCGTGCACAAGGCACGTCCGTTCTTCAACGACCTGGTCAGTTTCATGATCTCCGGCCCGGTGATGATCCAGGTGCTGGAAGGCGAAGGCGCGATCCTGAAGAACCGCGACCTGATGGGCGCAACCGATCCGAAGAAGGCCGACAAGGGCACCATCCGTGCGGACTTCGCCGACAGCATCGACGCCAATGCGGTGCACGGTTCCGACGCGGCGGAGACTGCGGCGGTCGAGATCGCGTATTTCTTCCCGGCGCTGAACGTCTACTCGCGCTAAGCGACATCTGATGAAGCAAAACCTCCTCGATTTTGAGCCGGCTGCGATGACCGCCTGGTTCGCGGAACACGGCGAAAAGCCCTTCCGCGCCAAGCAGGTGCTGCGCTGGATCTACAAAAGCGGGGAGTCCGATTTCGATGCGATGAGCGATCTGGCGATCTCTCTTCGCGAAAAACTCAAGCAGATCGCCTGCATCCGGACGCCGATGGTAGTGCGCGAAGAGACCGCCTCGGACGGCACGCGCAAATGGCTGCTCGACGTGGGCACTGGCAATGCGGTGGAGACCGTGTTCATCCCGGAGGAGGGCAGGGGCACACTGTGCGTCTCCACCCAGGCCGGTTGCGCGCTGGATTGCGCGTTTTGCTCCACCGGCAAGCAAGGCTTCAACCGCAACCTGTCCACCGCCGAGATCATCGGCCAGGTGTGGTGGGCCAACCATGAGATCGGCAAGGATAGTGATGGCAACTGGCCGGTCACCAACGTGGTGCTGATGGGCAAGGGCGAGCCGCTGCTGAATTTCGACAGCAGCGTGAGCGCCTTGCGCCTGATGCTGGACGACAACGCCTACGGCCTGTCGCGCCGTCGCGTGACCGTTTCCACATCCGGCGTGGTGCCGGCGATGGACCGGTTGCGCGATGAATGCCCGGTGGCGCTGGCGATCTCGCTGCACGCGCCGAACGACGAGTTGCGCAACGTGCTGGTGCCGATCAATCAGAAATATCCGCTGCAGGAGCTGATGGCGGCGTGCCAGCGCTATCTGGAAAAGGCGCCGCGCGATTTCGTCACCTTCGAATACGTGATGCTGGCCGGCGTGAACGACAGCGTGCAGCATGCGCGCGAACTGATCGCACTGGTGCGCGACGTGCCGTGCAAGTTCAACCTGATCCCGTTCAACCCGTTTCCGCAGGCGCCGTACCAGCGTTCGGACATGGAAACGGTGAAGCGTTTCCGCGATGTGCTGATGCAGGCCGATATCGTGACCACCATCCGCAAGGTGCGCGGCGACGACATCGCGGCGGCCTGCGGCCAGTTGGCTGGGCAGGTGCAGGACAAGACAAAAAGGACATTGCGTTCGATGGAGGCGAGTCAATGAAGCTATTCAATTTGGTTCTCATCGTGTCGCTGCTGACGGGATGCGCCTCATCCGGCGGCGGCTCGGCAGGCATGCCGCGCCAGGATACGACGCGCGCGCAGGCGATCGCCAAGATACATACCGAACTGGCTTCCGCGTATTACGAACGTACGCAGTACGCGATCGCCCTGCAGGAACTGGGCGCGGCGCTGCAAGCGGATGCGGACTATGCCCCCGCGTTTAACGTGCGCGCTTTGGTGCGCATGGCGTTGCGCGAGGACGAACAGGCCGATGCCGATTTCCGCCGTAGCCTGCAATTGGATAGCGCCAACTCCCAGACACGCAACAACTACGGCTGGTTCCTGTGCCAGCGCGGGCGCGCGAAGGAGTCTCTCCAGCAGTTCCGCGAGTCGCTGAAGAATCCGCTGTATGCCACGCCCGAAACGGCCTATGTGAACCTGGGGGTGTGTTCCGGGAAGGCCGGTTTGATGAACGAGGTGGAAAGCAATCTGCAGCGCGCGCTGATCTTGCGTCCCGGCATGCCGGAGGCTTTGTACGGACTGGCTGACTGGAGTTACGGCAGCGGAGACTACGCCGGCGCGAAGTCCTATTTCTTGCGCTTTACGCAGGTTGCGCCCGACCTGACGGCCGAGCAGCTGTGGCTGGCGGTGCGCATCGAACGCAAGATGCGCGATCGCAATTCGGAAGCCAGTTACGCGCTGCAATTGCGCAAACGTTATCCCGATTCCCGTGAAACTCAACTGCTATTGCAAGGTGAATGATGGATGCCCCTGATGTCGTGAGCAACGAAGAGAAAGAAACCTCGCCGGAACAGTCGCAGGTCAACGTCGGCATGGCGTTGCGCGACGCGCGCGAGCGCCTGGGAATGAGCGTGAACGATATCGCGGACCGGATCAAGTTCGCCCCGCGCCAGGTGGAGGCGCTGGAGTCCAACGATTTCTCGCATCTGCCGCAATCCACGTTCCTGCGCGGTTTTGTGCGCAGTTATGCGCGCGTGTTGCAGCTGGACGAGACCGTTCTGCTCGCGGCGCTGCCGGTCGAAGCCGCGCCGCAGGCTGCTGCCAGGGCGCCGGTACTGGACGTGTCCTTCCCGGGTATGCGTTCGTTGCGCGGCGCAAATGTTCTGTGGCTGGCGGGAGTGCTGGCGGTCGTGCTGGTGGCGGCCGTGTTGGTGCTGCTCTACGATGGCGCATCCGCGCCCGCGCCCACCGTGGTCGTTGTCGAATCTGGGCCCTTGCCTCGGACCGATGTGCCCGCCTCGGCTGTGGCAGCCGAGGCGCCGCAGCAGATGGACAAGGCAGCGGCGGAGGAAAAGCACGACGAGCCGGCAAAGTCCAGTCAGCCCGTAGCGGCGATCGAGGCGCAAGTCGTGGCGGTTTCGGCGCCGGCGGCTGTCAAACCGCCGGTTCCGCTGGAGCAGCTCAAGCGCCGCCCGCTGCATTTCGTGTTCAGCGAAACGGCGTGGGCGGAGGTGATAGATGTCAATGGCGCCATCCTGTTGTCGAAGACCAACCTGGCGGGCAGTGAACAGTGGATAGGCGGGCCACGGCGTGCACCCTATGACATAACCATCGCGCATCCGGATAACGTCAAGCTGTATTACAAAGGCAAAGAGGTCGATCTGTCGTCCTACGCGGGGATGGACATCGCGCGCTTGAAAGTGGAGTAAAGCGAGATGAGTCATCCTTCCATCCTGCGTCAGCGGACGCGGCGCGTGCATGTAGGCGAGGTCGCCATCGGTGGCGACGCGCCCGTCGTGGTGCAATCCATGACCAACACCGACACCGCGGATATCGCCGCGACGGTGCGCCAGGTCCATGAACTGGCGCAGGCAGGTTCCGAGCTGGTGCGTATCACGGTCAATACTTCCGAAGCTGCCGCGGCGGTGCCGCGCATCCGCGAACAGCTGGATGCCAAAGGTTGCGGCGTGCCGCTGATCGGCGACTTCCACTACAACGGCCACCGTCTGCTGACCGAGTATCCGGAATGCGCGCAGGCGCTGGCGAAGTACCGCATCAATCCGGGCAACGTCGGCAGGAACCGCAAGGGCGAAGACCAGTTCGCGATGATGATCGCGGTGGCGAAACAGTATGACAAGCCGGTGCGCATCGGCGTCAACTGGGGCAGTCTCGACCAGGATGTGGTGGTGCGCATGATGGACGAGAACGCGAAGCTGGCGCAGCCGAAGGAGGTGTCCGAGGTCACGCGCGAGGCGCTGATCGTGTCTGCCTTGGACAGTGCCAGACGCGCCGAGGAACTCGGTTTGCCGGGCGATCGTATCGTGCTGTCGTGCAAGGTGAGCGAGGTGCAGGATTTGATCGCGGTCTATCAGGAGTTGGCCAGGCGTTGCGACTATGCGCTGCATCTCGGGCTGACCGAGGCGGGCATGGGTTCCAAGGGCATCGTGGCTTCCACCGCCGCGCTGGCGGTGCTGCTGCAGAAGGGCATCGGCGACACCATCCGCGTTTCGTTGACTCCGGCACCCGGCGGGCCGCGCACCGAGGAGGTGGTGGTGGCGCAGGAGATCCTGCAGACCATGGGCTTGCGCTCGTTCACGCCGATGGTGACAGCCTGCCCCGGTTGCGGGCGTACCACCAGCACGGTGTTCCAGGAACTGGCGCAGCATATCCAGAACTACCTGCGCGCGCAGATGCCGGTGTGGCGCGAGCAATACAGCGGCGTGGAAGAGATGACGGTGGCGGTGATGGGCTGCATCGTGAATGGACCCGGCGAGAGCAAGATGGCGAACATCGGCATCAGCCTGCCCGGCACCGGCGAAAGCCCGGCCGCGCCGGTGTATATCGACGGCGAGAAGGTGACCACCCTGCGCGGCGATCATATCGCCGAGGAGTTCACGCAGATCGTCAATGACTATGTGGCTAGAAAGTACGTCAAGAAGGAAATGGAGGACGGGAAGTAGGAGGTGGGAAGCAAAGGGGGTTTTCCGACTCCGCGCTTCCCGCTTCCGGCTTCCCGGTTTTATATGAGTAGAGAAACGCTGCAGGCCGTAAAAGGCATGAACGATATTCTGCCGGACGAGGCGGGATTGTGGCTGTGGTTCGAGGATACGGTGCGCGAATGGCTGGAAACCTATGGCTACCGCAACATCCGCATGCCGCTGGTCGAGCCGACCGCGCTGTTCAAGCGCGCCATCGGCGAGGTCACCGACATCGTCGAGAAGGAGATGTACAGCTTCGAGGATAGTCTCACCGGCGACCAGCTCACGCTGCGCCCGGAAGGGACGGCCTCGTGCGTGCGTGCGGCGCTGCAGCACAATCTGCTGTACAACGCGCCGCAACGGCTCTGGTATGCAGGGCAGATGTTCCGCCACGAGCGCCCGCAGAAGGGACGCTACCGTCAGTTCCACCAGATCGGGGTGGAGGCGCTGGGTTTTTCCGGGCCGGACATCGATGCCGAACAGATCGTGATGTGCGCGCGGCTGTGGAAAAAACTGGGCATCCGCGATGTGGCGCTGCAGTTGAACACGCTGGGCGACGCGGCCTCGCGCCACCGCCATCGCGAGAAACTGATCGCCTATTTCGAGCAGCACAAGGAGCTGCTGGACGCCGATGCGCAGCGCCGCCTGCACAGCAATCCCTTGCGCATCCTCGACACCAAGAACCCGGCGATGCAGGAACTGGTTGCGGCAGCGCCGAAACTGATGGACGAACTGGAAGACGAGGCGCTGCAGCACTTCGAGGCGGTGCAGGCGATCCTCGTGCGGCATGGCATCGCGTACGAGATCAATCCCCGCCTGGTACGCGGACTGGATTACTATAACCGTACCGTGTTCGAGTGGGTCACCACGCGCTTGGGCGCGCAGGGTACCATCTGCGCCGGGGGCCGCTTCGACGGCCTGATCGGGCAGATCGGCGGCAAACCGGCGCCGGCATGCGGTTTCGCCATGGGCGTGGAGCGCCTGCTGGCCCTGTTGCAGGAAGACGGCATGCAGAATCCGGCCGCTCCGCTGGACGTGTATGTGGTGCATCAGGGCGAGCAGGCGCAGGATCTGGCCTGGCGCGTGGCGGAAGACCTGCGCGATGCCGGACTGCGCGTGCTGCTGCATTGCGGCGGAGGCAGTTTCAAGTCGCAGATGAAGAAGGCGGACGGCAGCGCGGCGGCCTGTGCCGTCATCATCGGCGATGACGAGGTGGCGGCGCATGCCGTCATGCTCAAATCGCTGCGCGCTGCCGGCGAGCAGCGGCGGGTCGGATTGGAAGATTTGCAGCAGCAGGTTCGTGAACTGATCAAGTGAGGAAATGAAAATGGCAGAATTGGATTTGCATGAGCAGGAACAAGTCGATGCACTCAAGGCCTGGTGGAGGGAGAATGGCAATTGGGTGATTGGTGCGGTGGTGGTTGGACTGCTCGGTTTTGCCGGGATGCAGTACTGGAAGACGCATCAGGCCGGCCAGGCGGCCGAGGCCGCCAAGCTCTATGGTGAGGTGATGAAGCAGGCCGCGACCAACGATGCCAAGCGCATCGGCGACGCGGCGGATGCGCTGGCCAGCCGCTACGGCAGCAGTGCCTATGCATCGCGTGCGCAATTGCTGGCAGCCCAAGCCAGCCTGCAGGCGCGCGACGTGGCGCATGCCAAAGTGCAGCTGCACTGGGTGATCGAGCATGCCAGCGAATCTGGTCTGCAGGACACGGCGCGTTTGAAGCTGGCCAGCGTGCTGCTGGACGAGAAGAAATACGATGAGGCGCTCCAGCAACTCGACGCGGCGCATCCCGAAGCCTTTACCGGCCTGTATGCCGATCTGAAAGGCGATGTGTTGAGCGCGCAGGGCAAAGTGGCCGAGGCGCGCGCCGCCTACCAGCAGGCATACGACAAAACCGACGCGCAGAGCGCGTACCGCAACCTGATCCAGTTGAAGCTGGATGGTCTGGGTGCCGCTCAATGAAGTTGAATCGCCATTCCGTCCTTGCCTTGCTGTCCGTGGCGCTGGTCGCATGCAGCAGCGACAAGCCCAAGGTTGAACCGGCCAAGTTGGTCGACTTCAAGCCGGCGGCCAAGATCGAGGTACGCTGGAACGTCGACGTCGGCGATGCCGGACAGAGCGTGCTGTTTCCGGCAGTGACACGCGAAGCGGTGTTCGCGGCAAACGCCAAGGGCAAGGTATACCGCCTTGACCGCAACAGCGGCAAACAGATCTGGCGTATCGACAGCGGCTTTGCCATCACCGGCGGCGTCGGCGCGGGCGAGGGGATGGTGCTGGTCGGCGGCGAAAAAGGTGAGCTGGCCGCTTATGACGAGGAAAGCGGCAAGCTGAAGTGGCAGGTCAGGGTATCCAGCGATGTGTTGAGCGCCCCTAGGGTCGCCGACGGCGTGGTGGTGGTGCGCACCGGGAACCAGCGCATCACCGGGCTGAGCGCGACAGACGGCAGCCGTCTGTGGCTGTATGAGCGCGCTACGCCGACGCTTATTGTGCGCAGCCATGCCGGAATGGTGATCCACAATGGCTTGGTCTATGCGGGTTTTGCGGCAGGCAAGCTGGCGGCGATCAGCCTGAAGAACGGCGTAGTGGTATGGGAGTCCTCGGTCTCGCAGCCACGCGGCAACACCGAACTTGAACGCATCAGCGACATCACCAGCCTGCCGGTGGTGGATGAAACGCAAGTGTGCGCGGTGGCCTTCCAGGGGCGTCTGGCTTGCTTCGACGCGGTGCGGGGCGGCGCACTATGGACGCGCGATGTCGGCAGCGACAAGGGGCTGGCGCTGTCCGGCAAGATCATCTATCTGACCGACACCGACAGCAACGTGCTGGCGCTGGACAAGAGCAGCGGCGCCTCGCTGTGGAAGAACGACCAGCTCTTGTTGCGCAAGGGGACGGCGGTCTATCCGCTGGGAGACTATCTTCTGCTGGGCGATTTCGAGGGCTATCTGCACCTGCTGAAGAGCGAGGATGGCAGCCTCGTGGCGCGGCGCAAAACGGACGGCAGCGCCATCAACATCACTCCGGTGACGCTGGGAGACGGCGCACTGGTTCAGACCAGTGACGGCGAACTGTATTCCGTCGGTATCCGATAACATGCTACCTACTCTCGTACTTGTCGGCCGTCCCAACGTCGGAAAATCCACGTTGTTCAACCGCCTCACGCGCAGCCGCGATGCGCTGGTGGCCGACCTGCCCGGGCTGACACGCGACCGCCATTACGGCCGCGGGCGTGTCGGTGAGCGTCCTTACCTGGTAGTCGATACCGGCGGTCTGGAGCCGGTTGCCAAGGAGGGCATCCTGCACGAGATGGCCCGGCAGACGCGGCAGGCAGTGGACGAGGCCGATCTGGTACTGTTCATCGTGGATGGGCGCGACGGACTGACGCCGCATGACCGCATCATCGCCACGCAGTTGCGCAAGACCGGGCGCCCGGTCTTGTTGCTGGTCAACAAGGCCGAAGGCATGCAGCGCACGCGCGTCACGGCGGAGTTCCACGAACTCGGCTTGGGCGAACCCATTCCCATCTCTTCCGCACATGGCGACAATGTCGCCGAGATGATCGAAGTCGCGCTGGATGAACTGCCAGCCGCCGAGGTGGCAGAAGTCGAAGAAAAATCAGATCACCCTAAGCTGGCCATCGTTGGCCGTCCCAATGTGGGCAAATCCACGCTGGTCAATGCCATCCTTGGGGAGGAACGCGTCATCGCCTTCGACCAGCCGGGTACCACGCGCGACTCCATCTACATCGACTTCGAGCGTGGTGACAGGCAGTACACCATCATCGACACCGCCGGTGTGCGTCGTCGCGGCAAGATCGACGAGGCCATCGAGAAGTTTTCGGTGGTGAAGACACTGCAAGCCATCGAGGACGCCAACGTGGTGGTGCTGGTGGTGGATGCACGCGACCAGATCACCGAGCAGGATGCGCACCTGGCCGATTTCGTGCTGCAGGCCGGGCGCGCACTGGTGCTGGCGGTGAACAAGTGGGATGGTCTGGACGAATACAAGCGCGACACCGCGAAGCGCGACATCGAACGCAAGCTGCATTTCCTGAGTTTTGCCAAGCATCACTTCATTTCCGCGCTGAACGGCACGGGTGTGGATGCATTGCTGAAATCGGTGAATCAGGCCTATGCGGCGGCGATGGCCAAGCTGCCGACGCCGCAACTCACCCGCGTACTGGAAGAGGCGGTCCAGAAGCAGCAGCCGCCGCGCGGCGCTTTCCGCCCCAAGATGCGCTATGCCCACCAGGGCGGCAGCAATCCGCCGCTGATCATCATCCACGGCAGTGCGCTGGACAAGATACCGGAGAGCTATCGGCGCTATCTGGAGAAGACCTTCTGCGATGCCTTCAAGCTGCAGGGGACTCCGCTGCGCATCGAATTCAAATCCGGCAAGAATCCGTTTGCCGACAAGAAACACGTGCTCACCGAGAGCGAACAACGCGCCGCGCATCGTGCCCGCATCCGGGGGCGCAGGCTGTACGGCTGATTCGAGTTACGCCACTTTTTCTGACGAAATAGCGCGGGGGATAGTCGAACATGGGGCAGTCGAATGGCGAAATGAGCAGTTTTCTTGCCGAGCTGGCGGGGGAGGCGACGCAAAAACTGGAAGCGCAACGCGCCCAGCAGCAGGATCGTCAGGCGCTGATGCAAAACGTGCATGCCGCCCTGGATCGCACCTTCCAGTTCTTCAACCTGTTCACCCAGCACCTGAATGCCATCGAGCCGGACGTTCCGCGCATCTATGCGCTGGACGGCAAGGCGCAATTCTCCCGGTTGAAATGGAAGCGCGGCTTGGTCGAATATCGCAAGCAGAGCCTGGCGGACAGCGCCTTGCTGGATCATGTCTTCTTTCAGGTGCGGCTGAGCGCCCCCGAGCCGGTCGCTGTGATTCGCCGCTGGGAGCAATTCGACGAGCTCGGCAAGGATTTGCAGGCCTTTGGGCTGAAGCCGCTGGAAGATATGCACGAACTGTGGCGGAACAGGCCGCAGAAAGTCACTTTCCAGATCGGACTGGAACCTGAGTTCCTGATCCGGATGCGTTTCCAGGGAAATTATGCCGACGGCAGCATCGGTCTTGAATGCAACAATCTCGACGGTTTC
>JBQGEN010000195.1:0-4662 GCA_052039615.1 Sideroxyarcus sp.
TTCTTCTATCTTTTAAAGAACTTTTTACCGCTTTTCCCGGCTGCCTCAGCAGCGAAGAGGTGCGCATTATAGAGACTAAAATCTTGCTGTCAACTAAACTTTGCACTAAATTTTCTTGCCTAGTCGGTTTAGAAAACCCAATCATGCTGCTGATCGTTAAGCGATTTTTACTGCCAATCTCGCTTTGTTTTCAACCCCGCCGCAGCGAAGAGGCGCGCATTATATAGAACGAAAAGCTTTCGTCAACCAAATTATTGCACACCGTTTAAAACCACTTCCAGATGTTTGGTTGCGGGGGCAGGATTTGAACCTACGACCTTCGGGTTATGAGCCCGACGAGCTGCCAGACTGCTCCACCCCGCGTCTGAGAAGGGGGCGAACTTTACAGAAAACGGACAGTACCGTCAACAAGATATTTGCGTGCCTGGCGAAGTGGCGATGCTTTGCGTACAAAGAACGCTGCCACAGGCCCTCAATTTTGCGATTTGCATATATATAGTCATATCGCCAACATCTGCCCGCACTCATGCGAACCGCAGAGTACAAATACCTCGTGCGCGTTCCAGCAAGCCCGCCCCGAAATTCTTGCGGACTGCGCCATATATCCACCCAGTCTTCGCGATAAGCGCGCCCTCCATCGCGCGCCAAAAGGATTTGCCCAACTCCCTATTTTTATGGATAATGCGCGCCCTTAATCGGTATCCGTGCGCGTACAAATGCCGCGCCCAACTTTAGCTAGGAAGACAAAATGAAAGCCGCCATCCACCCTGAATACAAAGAGATCGCAGTGACGTGCAGCTGCGGCAACAAATTTAACACCCGCTCCACCATGAGCAAATCGGAACTGCACGTCGAAGTCTGCTCCGAGTGCCATCCCTTCTACACCGGCACCCAAAAGATCGTTGACACTGCGGGCCGCATCGAGAAATTCCGCAACAAGTACAGCACCAGCGCCAAGACCGCCGCTTGATGGAACTTCGTTAGGCACAAAGATCAAAAGGCAGCGCAGGCTGCCTTTTTCTTTTCCAGATCGAGATCATGCGAAACCTCTGCACACTCCTGATCGCCACCACCGCCTTGATGCTGGGCGGGTGCGCGACCAACCCCGTCAGCGGCGGAAAGGATTTCGTTATGATGTCAGAGGCGCAGGAGATCGCACTGGGGCGCTCCGCCGATGTCGAGGTCCGCAAACAATACAAGGTCTATGCCGCTCCCTCCCTGCAAAGCTACGTCAACCGCGTGGGACAAAATATCGCTGTCCACAGCCACCGGCCCAACATCCGTTACCGCTTCACCGTACTCGACTCGCCGGAGATCAACGCCTTCGCGCTGCCCGGCGGCTATGTTTACATCACGCGCGGCATTCTCGCCTACCTGAATTCGGAGGCGGAGATGGCGGCTGTGCTCGGGCACGAGGTCGGCCACGTCACCGCGCGTCACGGCGTGCGCCAGCAGAGTGCCTCGCAAGCCGCCAACATCGGCATCTCCATCGCCTCGATCTTCATACCGGAACTCAACACCCAGCTCGGACAGGATCTGAGTAACCTTTTCGGGGGCGCCTTGCTGTCCGGCTACGGGCGTGAGCACGAATTGGAATCCGACCGCCTGGGCGCCCAGTATCTGGCGCGCACCGCATACGACCCTCAGGCCATGATCCGCGTCGTCGGTGTGCTGAAGAACCAGGAACTGTTCGATGCCGAGATCGCCAAGCAAGAAGGGCGTGAACCGCGCCGCTATCATGGCACTTTTGCCACACATCCGGACAACGACACGCGCCTGCAGCAAGTTGTGGGCGAAGCCGGCAACCTGACCGTTCCCAACCCCAACGAAGGCAGGGATGAATTCCTGAAACAGAGCGACGGGCTCGTATTCAACGACAGTGTCGAAGAAGGCATCGTGCGCGACAACCGATTCATGCATCGCGACCTCGGCATCGCACTCACCTTTCCTCCGGGCTGGAACGTGAAAAACTCGACCACACAGCTCGTCGCCCTCAGCCCAAAAGTCGATGCCGCGCTCCAGCTGAAAATCGACGACAAGCCCACCGGTAATGTCACCGAATACACCCGCCGCGTGCTCGGCAACGATGCCCGCATCGAAACGCTGGAGATAGAGAGATTGCATGCCGCCATCGGCAGCACCGGCAAAGCCGTGCTCGGCATCGTCTATTACGACCGCAAGGCATTCCACATCGTGGGAAACGCCAAGACCGCGGAAACGCTGGAAGCGCAACGCGACGCGATGAAGAAGACGATACGCAGCTTCCATGTGCTGACCGACGATGAAAAGAAAGCGATCAAGCCTCTCACCATCAAACTCATCACCGCGCAGAAGGGCGAAACCTACGCCAGGCTGGCGCAACGCTCGCCGTTGGGTAAGAATGCGGAAAGTTATCTGCGCCTCATCAACACGCAATACCCCCACGGCGAACCCGCTACCGGACAGACACTGAAAATCATCGAATAGAACCGGATGTACGCCTACTACACCAAGTTAAAAGAACCAGAGATCACTCCGGTCAAAGCAGGGTTCCTGTTCCTGCTGTGCGCCGTGTGGCTGCTTACCGGCCTGATCGGACATGACCCATGGAAACCGGACGAGGCTTACAGCTTCGGCCTGATCTACCACATCGTCCAGAGCCACGATTGGATCGTGCCCACGCTGGCAGGCGAGCCCTACATGGACAAGCCGCCGCTGTACTACTGGACGGCGGCACTGTTCGCCCAATTGTTCGCACCTGTCCTGCCGCTGCACGACGGCGCACGTCTGGCGAGCGGGTTCTACACCGCACTGACCCTGCTGTTCGTCGGCCTCACGGGGCGCGAACTGTTTGGCAACAATCGCGGTTGGCCCGCCGCCATCATCCTCGTCGGCTGTCTCGGCATGCTGGTACGCGCGCACGAGATCATCACCGACAATGCCCTGCTCGCCGGCTGCGCCATGATGCTGTATGGCTACGCACTCAGCCTGCGCCGTGCCAGCCTGGCCGGCGTATTGATCGGCATCGGCATCGGCATCGGCTTCCTCAGCAAAGGCTTCATCGCGCCGATACTGTTCCTGTTCATCAGCGTCGCGCTGCTGCTGTTCCACGAATGGCGCACCCGCGCCTTTCTCACCACGTTCGGCATCGCTTTCGTGTGCGCGCTGCCATTGCTCACCATCTGGCCCTGGCTGCTGTTCCAGCGCTCGCCGCAACTCTTCGTCGAATGGATGTGGACGCTCAATGTCGGGCGCTGGTTCGGCTATGTGAAAGGCGGCGACTACAGCGACGCTTTCTATTACGTGAAGATCCTCCCGTGGTTGGCATGGCCCGCCTTGCCGCTCGCCGCATGGGCTGTGTGGGAAGCGCGCAAGAAAGTGTGGCGCGAGGCCGAGTTCCAGCTGCTGCTGGTCAGCTTCATCGTCATGCTCGTCACCCTGAGCATCGTGCCGGACATCAAGGAAGTGTTCGCGCTGCCCATGTTGCTGCCGATCGCCCTGCTCGCCACGGCCTCGCTCTCCACCCTGCGCCGGGGTGCCGCGAACGCACTCGACTGGTTCGGCATCATGACCTTCGCCCTGCTCGCCATCGCGCTGTGGTGGGGCTGGGCCGGCCTGCTGCTCAACAACAACGCCAAGATCACCCACTGGCTTAAGGACTATCAACCCGGCTTCGAACCGGACTTCCATGCCGCGCCGTTCTGGATCGCCGCAATCACCACCGTGCTATGGGTGGTGCTGGTGTGGCGCGTCGGCCGCTCCGTGCGCCGCTCGCTCATCAACTGGGCCGCCAGCGTCACCCTGCTGTGGATATTGCTGATGACCATCTGGCTGCCCTGGCTCGACACGGGCAAGAGCTACCGCCACATGGTCGATGACCTCAAGGCCAGCCTGCCCAAGAAATACAAATGCATCGCCGGCGTGCGCATTGGCGACAGCCAGCGCGCCATGCTGCAATACTTCGGCAACCTCAACCCGAAACGCAATGCCTCGCGCGCGTGCGACCTGCTGCTGGTGCAGGGAGACCGCATCGCCAAGCCGATCGAGAACGAGATCGGGTGGGAGAAGATGTGGGAAGGGGGGCGCAAAGGCGATACGAAGGAGAGGTTCAGGTTGTATCGCAGGGTGAAGGAGTAGCTTTTGCCCCCGCCGGACCGTTCGTCCTGAGTAGGCGCAGCCGTATCGATGGATGGGCGAAGCCCGCTAATCTCCAAACTCAAAACCAACACCGTCGGGGGTAGCCCGACAGCTAGTCACTTTTTCTTGCTTCGCCAAAGAAAAAGTAACCAAAAAGAAGGCGCCCCCAGCGCACCGCCCCTTCGGGGTCCCCTGCGTTGCTCAACCAGACAGGCCTCCTCATAAACTCGCACGACCCGCTACGCGGTCACGTGCTCAGACATATTCGTCGGACTGCCCCTGTCTGGTCTGCGCTACTCGGCGATGCACAGGGGAGAGAAAAACCCAAACTTCAAACCCCAAACCAGCGAGGAGGGCATTCTGCCCTCCTCGCTCTAATCAAAAAAGCGTGCGCGCAGCGCACACAAAACCGCCTTTGATTTTCCTTCCCCTGTGCGCCGCCTCGATATTTCGCAAACAAGCGGAGGTTTAGGCGAGCACGGTTCGAGCTCCGCGGTGGGGCACGTTTTATGTGCCCCGCTAGGGCGAGTTGCGCAGCCCCGCTTG
>JBQGEN010000196.1:0-8854 GCA_052039615.1 Sideroxyarcus sp.
TGTTCGATGTCGAAGCGCAATATCAGGTTGAGCATGATGGCGAGCATTACCAGGTCCACATCCACATTCCTTACGTGACGGCGTGGCAGGAATGAACGATAGCGTCGCACCGCCGCTCAAGGTCTTTATCGTCGATGACGAAGCGCCCGCGCGCGTTCGCCTCAAAACGCTACTTGCAGATTGTTCCGCCCAGCTTTCGCTGCAATTGGTGGGCGAGGCGGGCAACGGGCGCGAAGCGATGGACAGGCTGGCCGAGACGCCCGCCGAAGTCGTGCTGACGGACATCCGCATGCCGCAGATGGACGGCATCGAGCTTGCGCGCCATCTCAACAAGCTCGAGCATCCGCCCGTCATCATCTTCACCACGGCCTACGATGCCTATGCCATCCAGGCGTTCGAGCAGCGCGCCATCGACTACCTGCTGAAGCCCACCCGTCTGGGACGCCTGCTCGAAGCGCTTTCCCGGGCGCGCGACGCCGTGCCCATTCGCACCGAAGTGCTGCAGGAACTCACCCCGGAGCCGCGCAGCTTCCTGTCCGCCCACGAGCGCGGCAAGGTGCTCCTGATTCCCATCGAAAAGGTGCTCTACCTGCGCGCCGAGATGAAATATGTCACCGTGCGTACCGCCGAGCGCGAATACCTGATCGAGGAATCGCTCACCGCGCTGGAAAAGGAATATGCCGCGCGCTTCGTGCGTACCCACCGCAGTTGCCTCGTGGCGAGAGCGGCTATCGCGGCGCTCGAAAAGGGCGGCGACGCGGGTGAGAGCGGCTGGCTGCTGAAACTGAAGGGATTGGAAGAAAGACTGCCCATCAGCCGGCGGCAACTCGCCAGCGTGAAGGGAATGGGCTAGGTCCGCGGGCGGCTGAACCGAGGACTGCCCGGCGCATCGCCTGCTTTTGGCCGCTCCCCGTGCAGATTTGTGCACTGGAACGCAAAATTGACCTTTTTCTCACGCTTCGTTGACGTTTCCTTTACGGAGACATCGATATCATTCATCCGTCTTGTGCAGGTGCGGCGATTTGCCAATCGGATCGGCGCGCTGCGAGAATAGGGGGAATGGAACTGCCGTCAAGACAAGCGACAGGATGTCGCCGGAGGCGTTCCGAATCACAACAACTACCAAGCTAAGCGGGTGGGGCTGCAAGGTTCGCGACTCATGCAGGCAGGGAGCTGCAACGGGTCGCATCAGGGAGGACCGGCACCAGGGCTCATCACAAGCGGCGAGTAGATGAAACACACTGGGGTGGCTGCGGCCACCCCATATTTTTTCGTGCCTGCACTTCGAGCCTGCAGGGACGACGGGATCACACGGGTCTAGGGACGCCGTCCACCGGGTTCGACGGCAGGCCTGCCGTCAACCGCTGTTGCGCAGCCCGGTGGCGATGCCGTTGATGGTGAGATGGATGGCGCGCTTCACCTTCTCGTCGTTGTCGCCCGCACGATGGCGTTGCAGCAGGGCGACCTGCAGGTGGTTGAGCGGGTCGATGTAAGGCGTGCGTGTCAGCAGGCTGCGTGCAAAGGCCGGGTTGTCCTGCAACAGGGTGGCATTGCCGGTCACGGCGAACAGCATTTCGACAGTGGTCTCCCATTCGCTGTTGATCGCGCCGAAGATGCGCTCGCGCAGTTCGAGGTCTTCCACCAGTTCGGCGTAGCGCGAGGCGATACCCATGTCGGTCTTGGACAGCACCATGTCCATGTTGGACATCAGGCCGCGGAAGAACGCCCAGTTCTTGTACATCGCCTGCAGTTGCCTGAGCCCGGATTCACCTTCACGTGCTATGAACTGCTTCACTGCGCTGCCGTAGCCGAGCCAACCCGGCAGCATCACGCGGTTCAGGCCCCAGCTGAACACCCAGGGGATGGCGCGCAGGTCTTCGATGCGATCCGATGCCTTGCGCGACGAGGGGCGGCTGCCGATATTGAGCTCGGCGATCTCGCGGATCGGCGTGGCGGTGAAGAAGTAATCGGTGAAGCCGGGGGTCTCGTACACCAGCTTGCGGTAGGCGGCGAAGGCATCGCGGCTCAGTTCTTCCATGATGCGGTGATATTCCGGCATGGTGCTGTCCGCGCCGTGGTGGTGCAGCAGCGTGGCTTCCATGGTCGCGGCGATCAGCGTCTCCAGGTTGCGGCGGCCAATCTCGGGATTGGAGTACTTGCTGGCGATCACCTCGCCCTGCTCGGTGATTCGAATCTGTCCGTTCACGCTGCCGGGCGGTTGTGCCAGGATCGCATCGTAGCTGGGGCCGCCGCCGCGGCCGACGGTGCCGCCGCGGCCGTGGAACAGGCGCAGTTCGATGCCGTGCTTCTCGAACACCTTTACCAATTCGAGTTCGGCCTTGTACAGCTCCCAGTTTGCGGTCAGGTAGCCGCCGTCCTTGTTGCTATCGGAATAGCCCAGCATCACCTCCTGTGTATCGTCGCGGCTCTGCAGCAGCTTGCGGTACCAGGGAATGGAGAACAGCTCGTCCATGATCCCGGCGCCGCTACGCAGGTCTTCGATGGTCTCGAACAGCGGAATGATGTTCACGTGCAGCTGGTCGCCGCCTTCCAGCAGACCGACCTGCTGCAGCATCAGCGCGACCTCCAGCATGTCGCTCGCGGCATCGGTCTTGGAAATGATGTGGTTGGGCAGCGCGCCATGGCCGAAGCGCTTATGGATGTCGGCGGCGGCCTGCATGATGCGCATTTCGCTCTGGGGGACATCGGAATAGCGTCCAATGTCGGCCAGCAATATCTTGCCGGCCTGCAGGGCTTCCAGCAGGACTTTGCGTTTCGCGGCCTCGTCGAGGTCGGCGTAGTTGGCCTTGCCGGTACTGTGCGAGAACAGCTCGCTCACCGTCTGCTCGATGATGGCGCTGTGCTGGCGCATGTCCAGCGGCGCGAGGTAGAAGCCAAACACCTCGGCGGCGCGGCGCAGATTGGCGAGGCGACCGCGCGCGAGATATACCGCACCGTGCTTGAACAGTGAATCGATCAGTATGTCGAGGTCGCCGATGAATTCCTGCGGTGCGGCATAAGGCTGGGCGTGCGGGTCCAGCGGCGGCAGGTGGGTGATGCTGTGGCCGAGCTTGCGTGCCGTGGACGACAGGCGCGCATAGACCAGGTTGAGCGCCCTCCGGTAGGGCTCGTCTTCGCGTGCGGCATCCTTGTCCGGCGATGCGTCCGAGAGCTTGCGCAACTCGGGCGTGATCTCCACCACGCGGTCGGTCAGGCTCAGGCGGCGCCCCAGCAAGTAGGTCTCGTTCAGATAGTGTTCGAACGCCAGCGCTGAATGCTGCCGTACCGCATCCGACATGACGTCATGCGTGACGTACGGGTTGCCATCGCGGTCGCCGCCGATCCAGCTGCCGACGCGCAACAGCGGAGGCAGCTTGATGTCCTTGTCGAAGCGGGCTTCCAGCTGTTTCTCGAGACCCGCATAGATATTGGGAATCTCCTGCAGGAAGGTGTAGCGGTAATACTCCAGGCCGTTATTGATCTCGTCGCGCACAGTCAGTTTCGACGTGCGCAGCATGCGCGTCTGCCACAGGATCAGCACGAAACGGTGCAAAGCCTCTTCGTTGTCGGCCAGCTCGTCCGGGGTCATTTCCACGCGGTCGCGGTCAGACAGCAGCTTGGAGATGATGAGCTGACAATCGAGAATGCTCTTGCGCTGCACTTCGGTCGGATGCGCGGTCAGGACTGGTGACACCAGTGCGCTATTCAGGAACGCCTGCAACGTGTCCTTGTCGATATTCTTCTCTTCGAGCCGGTCCAGTGCCAGCAGCAGGCTGCCATCCTTGGGCGCAGTGCCCGCCTTGAGGTGGGCGCGATGCCGACGGTTATGGTGCAGGTCTTCGGCAATGTTGGTGAGCTGCGAAAAATAACTGAAGGCGCGTACCACCGCCAGCGTATCGGCCGGTGAGAGCGCATCCAGCACCTGTTCCAGCGCGATGCCGTCGCGTTCGTCCTGGGTCTTGCGGAAGCGCACCGCCGCGCGGCGCACATTTTCGATCAACTGGTAGGTTTCTTCGCCTTCCTGTTCGCGCAGAGTGTCGCCCAGGATGCGACCCAACAGGCGCACGTCTTCGCGCAACGGCAGGTCCTTGCTGGAAATGGTGGCAGGTGCTGAGATCAGATTCATGCTGTTCTGTGTATGTCGTCGGCGCAAAAGCGCGGCGCACCTGTTAGAATGCGCCGCGCATCAACCGCATATTATTGATCACAAAATTCAGGAAACCCCGATGAGTCAGGCTTCTCTTATTCCCCCAGCCCGTCTGGTGATCGCGTCGCGCGAAAGCGCATTGGCCATGTGGCAGGCAGAGCACATTCGGGACAGGCTGCGCGCATTATACCCGCAAACTCCGGTCAGCATTCTGGGTATGACCACACAGGGCGACCAGATACTCGACGTCACGCTGTCCAAGATCGGCGGCAAGGGCCTGTTCGTCAAGGAGCTGGAGACGGCGCTGGAGAACGGCAGCGCCGATATCGCGGTACATTCGCTGAAGGACGTGCCGATGAACCTGCCGGAAGGCTTTGCACTGGCCTGCATCGGCGAACGCGAAGACCCGCGCGACGCCTTCGTTTCCAACAAGTTCGACAGCCTCGCCGCGCTGCCCGCCGGCAGCGTGGTCGGCACCTCCAGTCTGCGCCGCGAGAGCCAGCTGCGCGCGCGTTTTCCGCACCTGAAGATCGAGCCGCTGCGCGGCAACGTGCAGACCCGCCTGCGCAAGCTGGATGAAGGCCAGTATGCCGCCATCATCCTCGCCGCCGCCGGATTGAAGCGACTGGGCCTGGGCGACCGTATCCGCAATGTCATCTCCAGCGACGACAGCCTGCCGGCCGTGGGACAAGGCGCGCTCGGCATCGAGATTCGCGCCGACCGCACCGATCTGGTCGCGGTGCTGGCGCCGCTGCACCATGCCGACACCGCCGCCTGCGTGCTGGCGGAGCGCGCCATGAGCCGCGCCTTGGCCGGCAGCTGCCAGGTGCCACTGGGCGGATTCGCCGAGGTGCAGAACGGCAAGTTGCGTATGCGCGGTTTCGTCGCCACGCCGGATGGCACGCGCCTGCTGCGTGCCGAGCATATCGGCGATATCGCGCAGCCCGAGGCGCTGGGCGACCTGGTCGCGCAGGATCTGCTCGGACAGGGCGCAGGCGAGATCCTCGCCGCCTTGAATGGCTGAACGGCCGCTCGCCGGACTGAGCATCGTCGTCACGCGGCCGCGTGAACAGGCGGCCGGGCTGGCGCAGCGCATCGAGCAGCTGGGTGGCAAGGCGCTGCTATTCCCGTTGCTGGAGATCGCTCCCGTTGCCGACGCTCGCGCCCTGCGCGAGCTTGCGCAGCATCTGGCCGCCTACGATCTGCTCGTCTTCATCAGCCCGAATGCCGTGCGCTACGGCCTGGCGGAGATCGCGGCGCACGATATTCCGGCGCAGCTGCAGGTCGCCGCCGTCGGACAGGGCAGTGCACAGGCCCTGCGCGCTGCGGGGATCGAGCGGGTCATCGTCCCGACCGGTCGCTACGACAGCGAAGCCCTGCTGGCCCTGCCGCAACTGCAGGACATGTGCGGCCGCCGCGTGGCGATCCTGCGCGGCGACGGCGGGCGCGAGTTGCTGGGCGATACGCTCAAGGCACGCGGTGCAACGGTGGAATACATCACCTGCTACCGGCGCAGCAAGCCGCGTTTCGCTGCCGCCAGCCTGCTGGCGGCAGAGCCGGATGCGGTCACGGTCACCAGCAGCGAAGCGCTTGGCTATCTGTGGGAGCTGCTCGCGGAACCGGACAGGGCCAGGCTGGCCGCCACGCCGCTGTTTGTGCCGCACGCGCGTATTGCGGACCTGGCGCGGCAACAGGGATGGCAGCATGTCGTGGTCACGGCATCCGGAGATGACGGAATGACGGCGGCTTTGGTAGCATGGACACACACTGAACGGAATTGACGCCATGAGCGAGCCAGTACAGCAGACTTCCCCCGCCGCCGAACCCGCCGCAACGCCTGCAACGGTTGCACCTCCCGCCGTACCGCACGGCAACCCGCTGACGAATCTGATCTCGCACGTGACGCTGACGCAGCTCACCCTGATGGTGCTGGTGGTAGTGTTCGTCTGGCAATGGCTGGACGCGCACTACCAACTCGGCCAGACCCAGCAGGAAGTGGCGCGTCGCCTGTCCGAGGTGGAGGCGGCGAACAAGGGCAACCAGATGCTGGTGGCGCAGAATCAGGAACTGGTGCGCGAGATGGGCGGCAAGCTCAGTCTGCTGGAAAGCCGGTATGCCGAAACGCAGAACCAGCGCGCCGCGCTGGAAGCGCTGTACCAGGACATGTCGAGCAGTCGCGACCAGACCGCGCTGGCCGAGGTCGAACAGATGCTGCTCATCGCCGGCCAGCAGCTGCAGCTCTCCGCCAACGTGAAGGCGGCGCTGATCGCGATGCAGCAGGCGGAGAGCCGTTTGCTGCAACTGGATCGGCCCGCTTTCGCCGGTCTGCGCAAGCGCATCGGCCAGGATATCGGCAAGCTGCGCTCCCTGCCGCACATCGACGTGCCTGCCATCAACCAGCGCCTGGATGGCATGATAGGCAGGGTGGACAACATTCCCCTGGCGCAGGATGCGCGCGTCCCGCAGCAACCCGTCGCCACGGCCGCCGCAGCCCCGGAGGAGGGGGCCTGGAAGCGCTTCTGGCGCGAGTTGTGGCAGGACGCGAGCCTGCTGGTGCGCATCGAGAACACCGGGCAGGAGGAGATGCCGCTGCTGTCGCCGACCCAAGCGTTCTTCCTGCGCGAGAACCTGAAGCTGCGTTTGCTCTCCGCGCGCATGGCGCTGCTGACCCGGGACGAGGTGAGCTTCCGCCGCGACCTGAGGACGGCGCAGGAATGGCTCAAGCGCTATTTCGACGCCCGCTCCGCCGAGTCCGCGCAGATGCTCGGCGCGCTGCAGCAACTCGCGGCCTCCAACATCGTCATCGATATGCCTGACATCAGCGGCAGCCTGGAGGCGGTGCGCAACCACCGCGTGGCGCAGGAACGGAGTGCCCGATGAGAGGGCTGCTGTGGCTGCTCGGCCTGTTCGCGGCGGCGGTCGCGGTGACGCTGGCTGCGCGCAATCCCGGCTATGTGCAGCTCGTCTATCCGCCCTACAAGGTGGAATTGTCGCTGACCCTGTTCGTGTCCGCGCTGCTCGCCGGCTTCGTGCTGGGCTATGTGCTGCTGCGCCTGACCCTCACCACGTTGCGCCTACCGGGATACGTGCGCAGCTTCCGCGCCGAGCGCGCCGCCAGCAAGGGGCGCTCGGCGATGATGGAGGCGCTCCGGGCCTATTTCGAAGGACGCTATGCGGACGCGGAGAAGGCCGCCGTGCGCGCCATGGAGCTCGGGGATCAGTCCGGGCTCAACGCCATCATCGCCGCGCGTGCCGCGCATGAGCTGCGCGAATTCGACAAGCGCGATGCCTATCTGGCGGATGCGCGCGGCAAGAGCGTGGGCGAGTCCACCATGCGCCTGATGGCGAAGACCGAGTTCCTGCTCGACCAGAAGCAGCCGCAACTGGCGCTCAGTTCCCTGAAGGAATTGAGCGACTCGGGCATATATCGGCACATCGGCGCGCTCAGCCTGGAGTTGAAGGCGCAGCAGCAGGCGCGCAATTGGGATGCGGTGCTGGACGTGACGGCGCAGCTGGAGAAGCGCAAGGCCATCGACAAGGTGGTCGCCGAACAGTTACGCCAGCAGGCCTGGCTGGAGAGGCTGCGCGGACAGACATCCGACCTCGCCGCATTGCGCGCATTGTGGAAAGCCGTCCCGGGCGAATTCAGGAGGCGCACCAAGATCGTCGCTGCCGCCGCAGAGGCATTCAACCGGCTGGGGGATTGCCAGGGGGCGCAGCAACTGCTGACGGAAAGCCTCGCCGCGCAATGGGACAGCGAGCTGGTCACGCTCTACGGTGAATGCCGCAAGGACAACAACGTCGCGCAGATCGAGCAGGCCGAGCGCTGGTTGCAGCAGCACAGCGACGATGCCGGATTGCTGCTCGCCCTGGGCAAACTGTGCATGCATCAGCAACTGTGGGGCAAGGCACAGACCTATCTCGATGCCAGCCTCAGTCTGCAACCCGGCCCTGCCGTCTATACCACGCTCGCCCAGCTTGCCGAGAAGACGGGCAAGCATGACCAGGCGCGGGCCTATCTCCAGAAATCGATGCAGGCCGGCCGCGCCGGCTGATCCGGTAGGATTCCGGCAGTCGTTGCCGCTACGAGGATATAGACGTGGTTCTATATCTTCCAGCATATATCATGCGCCGGACAGTGCTGTTAGAGTCCGGTCACTTGGCGCGCGCCGGCAGCGCTAAACGGGAGATCGGCATGGGATGCAGCACGAACATCGGTGCGCTGGGTCTATTCATCATAGTGGCGCTTGCAGCCTCGGCCTGCACCCAGTCTCCCGCTGCGATCGCGACCAGACCGGTGCCGGCCCGCGCCGAACAGCAGGCGCGCGTGCCGGACGAATATCTGGTCACACTCGCACCCGAAGTGGATGAGCGTGTCATCACCGAGTTCTACGGCAGTTTCGGCATCAGGGAGATCGATGCGCTCGGCGGCGAGACCTTCCTGTTGGTCGTGACCGACGATCCCGGTCCGCAACGGATGGAATCGTTGATCCGCGGCGACGCGCGCTTCCGTGCGGTACAGCCCAACATCATCCATTGGGCCGACCGCTCCAGCCGGAAAGTGCGCTGAGCGGGCGGCGCGTGCCTTAAGCCTTGGGCACGAAAGTGAACGCGTCCGAATAGAATGCCTCGTTCGGCAGACCGCGCCGGGTGGTGAATTCGCGATGCGCCGTCTCCACCATCACCGGTGCGCCGCAGGCGTACACC
>JBQGEN010000197.1:0-1902 GCA_052039615.1 Sideroxyarcus sp.
GTTCGGGCCCAGCAACGCGATGCGCGCACCGGCGCGCAGGAACAGGTCGACGTTATCGAACAGCTTCTTGTCGCCGTAGGCGAAACCCATGCCCTCGGCACGCAGCAGCAAATCGGGGCTGCGTTCCGGCGCCTCGATCTCCAGCTCGAAGTGGCCGTCGCTGACATGGGCCGGCGCGATGCGGGTCAGGCGCTCCAGCGCCTTCACGCGGCTCTGCGCCTGTTTCGCCTTGGTGGCCTTGGCGCGGAAGCGGCGCACGAAATCCTCCAGATGGGCGATTTTGGCCTGCTGCGTCTGGAACGCCTGGTTCTGCAGCGCGATGCGTTCCGCGCGGGCGCGCTCGAAATCGTCGTAGTCGCCCGCATAGCTGTCGATGACGCAGTCGTGCACATGGGCGATGCGGTTGACGGTGGCGTTGAGGAACTCGCGGTCGTGCGAGACCAGCAGGATGCTGCCGGGGTAACGCGCCAGATACTGCTCCAGCCAGATGATGGCTTCGAGGTCGAGGTGGTTGGTGGGTTCGTCCAGCAGCAGCAGATCGGCCCGGTGCATCAGCGCGCGCGCCAGGTTGAGACGCATGCGCCAGCCGCCGGAAAAACTGCTGACCGGGCGCTGCAGCGCGTCCGCGTCAAAGCCCAGTCCGTTCAGCAGCTGTGCCGCGCGTGCCGGCGCGCCATAACCGTCGATGGACTCGAACTGCTGCTGCGCTTCGAACCAGGCCGCGTCATGCTGCTCCTGCGCAAGCGTCTTTTCCAGATGGCGCAATTGTCTGTCCCCGTCCAGCACGAACTCCAGCGCGGGCTGCGCGGAATTGGCGATCTCCTGCTCGACGTAGGCCAGCGTCTTGCCGCTCTGCAGCGAGATCTCGCCGCCGTCGCATTTGATTTCGCCGCGTATCAGCCGGAACAGCGTGGATTTGCCGCAGCCGTTCTTGCCGACCAGCCCGATGCGCTGGTTGGCGAAAGCCTGGAGATTTGCGGATTGGAACAGCGGGGTGCCACTTTGCAGGTAGGTCAGGTTTTGAATGTTCAGCATGGCGCAATGATAACAGAGGCGCCTGCAGCGGCTTCCGGCGGCTTGGCATGCGTTTATCGAAGGATGGAACGGGCCCAATGCCTCGATCCGTTCGCCCTCCCCCCTTCGACGCAACCCCGCTCGACCTGAGCTTGTCGAAGGGTCGAACGGCGCGCCAGCCTGTGGACATTCACCCTTCGACAGGCTCAGGGCGAACGGCTGTATAACTACCCTTTCAACTTCGCGAACGCCGCCGCCATCGCCCCACCCATCGGGGCTTGTGCCGGTGCACGGTTGGCAGGCTTGCCCCCCGCCGGCCTGCCCTGCCCGCGGTTGTCGCGCTGAGCTTCCGGCCTGCTGCCCGCTTGCGATGCTGCCGTATCGGTCAGGCGCATGGTCAGCGCGATGCGCTTGCGCTTCTCGTCCACCTCCAGCACCTTCACCTTCACCACCTGCCCCGCCTTGACCACCGTGTGCGGGTCTTTGACGAAGTTGTTGGACAGCGCAGAGATATGCACCAAGCCATCCTGATGCACGCCAATATCCACGAACGCGCCAAACGCCGCCACGTTGGTGACCACGCCTTCGAGGATCATGTCAGGCCTCAGGTCGGAGAGTTCTTCCACGCCTTCCTTGAAAGTCGCGGTGGTGAATTCGGGGCGCGGGTCGCGGCCGGGTTTCTCCAGTTCCTTGAGGATGTCGCTGATGGTCGGGATGCCGAACTTCTCGTCCTGATACTTGGAGGGGCTGAGCGACTTCAGCAGGTTGCTGTTGCCGATCACGCCCTTGATGTCCTGCTTGATGTCGGCAAGGATGCGCTGCACCAGCGGATAAGATTCGGGGTGCACGGCCGAGGCATCAAGCGGATCGTTGCCGCCCATGATGCGC
>JBQGEN010000198.1:0-7097 GCA_052039615.1 Sideroxyarcus sp.
GCGGCCTTTGCGTCCAGTTGCGCATCCTTGGTCGCGGCCTGTGCGGACAGGTTCGCGGCCGCGAGGGTCACGGCGATTCCCAACATCAGTTTTGCGTTCATGATCGTCTCCTCCTAGCGTTTCAGACCTGGACCTGCATACTCGGCACCGTTCGCGTTGACCGCCAGATACATGGTCAGCGCCACGGTCGCTTCCGAGGCGAACTTCGGCTCGGGGAAACGCTGCTGGCGGAAGCAATCGTTCAGGCGCCACTGGAACGAGCGCGTCAGGCCCTGGGAAACGCGATAGGCCGGCCAGGAGGTATATGCCGTCTGCGCATCTGCCTTGTTATTCAGGTTGGGCAGATCCTGCATGCGGATACGTACGGCGTCGGTGGCATGACAAGTCGAGCAGGCAAAGTCATAAGGGCCGGCACGATAGTTGAAGATGCGCTTGCCGACTTCGTAGGCCTCTTTCTCCTTGGGGTGCTTGACCGAAACGGCCATCTTGACGCCCTTGGACTGACCCACCACGTAGCTGGCCAGTGAAGAAATGTCCGAAGGCTTCTTGTCGCTGGCGAAAGGCTTCGCAGTGATCTGCTCTTCCGGGATACCCTGCAGCGTGGTCATGCAGGTCAGCAGGCGCGACTCCAGATCCTGCACTTTTTTGGTGTCCTTGAAATAGCGCGGCAGTTCGGCATAGGCGCCCTTCACCACCCCCGCCCCCTTGCCGAGGTTGCATTTCTCCAGGCTGGCCTGCTTGGGACCGCCCGGCTGCTTCCACAACTCCTCGCCGCGCATTTCGTCGAAATCGGCCGGATTGCCGTCGCTGATCATCTCGCGATACTGCTCGATGCGATCCGAATCCGTGATCTCTTCTGCGGCCGCCGGCAGCGCCATGAAGCCCGCCGCCAGTGCCAATACGAGTACTGCCTTGTCTACAACGTTGCTGGTGTTCATCTGTACCTCCTTGAGGAAAGAGAATGACCGTGAATGTTGCACAGCCAGCCGGCTATCGGTAACAGCCCTAGGCAGCGATCGCCGCCTCGTCGCTGCGCGTATCGCCCTTGTTGTCCACCCAGGTGACCTTGACCTTCTCGCCCGCTGCGCCGCCCTTGAAATGGAACAGCAGATAGGGGTTCTTCGAGATGGACTGGCCGAACTGGGCTTGCAGCACGATCCGCCCCTGGTACTCGGCTTTGACTTCGGTAATGAACCATGCCGGCACCAGCGCACCGTCCGCGTCTTTGCGCAGGCCGGTCTCCATGTCGTGCTGCATGAGGATCTTGACTTCAGTGACGCCATCCTTGACGGCGGCGCGGATTTTCATCGGATTACCCATGATTCTTCATCCTTTATCGGTCGGATTAAATTCGGAAACCACTAGCCGCCGCAGCCGCCCGCCGTCACCTTGACTTCCCGTGCGGTGCGGTAGAACTTGCCATTAGCCTTGACCAGCGCGACGACATTGGCGGTTTGACCCATCTTGACGCGCGTCGTGACCATGCCCTCGGTGCCCTGCGGGATGGTGAAGTTCGCCGCCAGCACGTTGGGGTTCTTGTCGACCAGGATGGAGATCTGCTCGACATTGGGCAGCGTGCAAACGACGGTGACCGGCACGACCGCGCCGTTCTCGGCGATCTCGGGCACGGTCAGCTTGATCGCGTCCGCGTCGCTCGCGGGTGCGGCCGCGCCCAGCGCGGCAAACGCCTCGTCCAGGCTTTTGGTCGAGAACGCGGCCTTGTTCCACTCCGCCAGCGCGGCGCGCGAGTGCAGCAGACCGAGCAGGCCGAACATGGTCAGCAGGCCGAGGCCGCCTCCCGCCTTGAGCGCCTCGCGGCGCGACAGATTGATTTCAGTGTTCATTGAGCCCCCTGTTTCAGATATGGGTTGCAGATGACAGCCGGATACAAAAAACCCGCGGAATCGTGGGCTTTTTGTTACCGAACTTGATTAGAACAGCTGGCTGAACATCAGCTGGGCGCTATACCCGCCGAAGTCCACGGTCACGCCCTGGCCGTTGGTGGCTGACACCTTCGGCACATACACGTAGGCGAAGTCCACGTTGGACGCGTTGCTGACGGCATAGCCCGCACCCAATGTCAGGTGGTTCTTGGCGATGGCCGGGAACAGCGGATTCATATACGCGTCAGGCACCGGGTTGTTGGCGATGTTAACGCCGGCACGCAGGGTGACCTCCGGTGTCGTCTTGTACGCGCCGCCGATCTGGAACACGTTCTGGTCGTTCCAGTTCTGGTTCAGCGTCATGTCGACGGACGTGCCCGCCAAGCCTGCTGCCATCGGATTGGATTGGGTCGAGTCGGCCGTGAAGGTCATGCTGAAGTTCTTCATGACCTCTTTCCAGCCGATGTTCTTGTAGTCGGCCACCAGCAGCAGCTTATCGCTGGCCTGATAGGCAGCGCCGAAGGCGATGGTCTGCGGCCACTGGAAATCATGGACTGCAACGCTACCCGAGACCGGCACCGTCATCGCGCCCATGGTATTCACGTCCACGTTCATCGACATGGAGGCGCCGGTGGTGGTGAGATCGCCGATCGCGGTCTTGCTGTGGTAGGTCGCCCCCAGGGTCAGCTGGCTGTTGGCCTTGAACGTGCCGCCCAGCTTGAACGCCAAACCGTTACCCTTGGCCTGGCCCGTCCACATGCTCGTGTTGGAGAAATCCACGCGCGCCCAGTTCACGCCGCTGACTTGGCCAGGGTTAGGTCCCATCATGCCCGCGAATGCAGTAATCATGGAGCCGCTAGCGGAGCCATAGAACTGGTTATTCGTGGAGAAGCCGGCAATCATGTCGGTAAACTGGCTGCCAGACAGCGCCATCTTCAGGTCCATGCCGGCCCAGACGAAATCCAGGCTGCCGCCGAGGGTGATCTGGTCGTCCATTTGGTAGGCTAGCGGGAGGATGAAGCGGCCAACGCCGACTTCGGAACGCACGATGTCGCCCGTTCCGCCAGCCACACCGCCGGAAGCCATGAAAGAATCGGCGGAATATTTCGTGCCCATGCCGCCCTGCGAGAACACGCCGGCGCCATAGGTGAACTTGCCGGATTTCTGCACGTAGCCCATGGCCGGCATGTAGAAGGCGGTCGCCTTGGAGTCGGCCGATGGCATGCCGGAAGCCGGCATGCTGGCGGTGATTTCGGGAGCCAGCAGGCCCAGCGCGATGTCGGCACGGTTGCCTTCCTTCATCAGGCCGAGCGTGGCCGGGTTGTTCATGACAGCGGCCGTGCCGTTGTCGTAGGCCATGGAAGCGCCGCCCATGCTCGATGCGACGGGGCCGTAGCCTTCCATGTTCATGCCGTTGGTAGCGTGGGCGAATGGCGCTGCTGCCATGCCCAGTGTAAACAATGAAGCCGCGATCTTTCTGATTCTCATGCTTCTTTCTCCCTGATTGTTGAAGGGGCGCCACGCGGCACCCCCTGCTGCTGCAACGACTCCCCCTTATACGAACAGGCAGATGTCGGTGTCTCCGGCGAAGCTCATGAAGGTCGCCGCGCCGCCGTATTCGACGTTGTCGATGAATTCGCTCTTGTCGAATTCGAACAGGTCCACGGTCATCTGGCAGGCGACGAACTTCACGTCCGCTTCCAGGCACAGGTCGCGCAGTTCCTCCAGCGACGCGACGCCGTGCTTCTTGAGTTTCTGTTTCATCATCATCGTGGCCATGGATTCCATGCCGGGCAGCATCTGCACCATCACCGGCATCGGGATGGGCATCGGCATGGCCGGGTTGGCCAGCGGGCTGATCATCACGTCGGACAGGTCCTTGCGCAACAACTGCAGGCCGTAGAACGTGAAGAAGATCTGCACGTCATAGCCGAGTGCGGCGGCGGTGGAGCCGAGAATGAATGGCGGATACGCCATGTCCAGTGTGCCTTTGGTGGCGATGATCGCCATTTTCTTGTTTGCCATGCTTTCCCCTCTGCGGTGTGGTTGAAAGTGCTGCGCTTACTTCTTCTTCATGTAGAACACGAATTCGCCGTTCTCTTCCACGGTGGACAGCAGCGCATTGCCGGTCTGTTCCGCGAAGGCGGCCATGTCCTTAACGGATCCCGTGTCGGTCGAGATGACCTTGAGCACCTGACCGGAAGCCATGTCGGTGAGCGCTTTCTTGGTCTTCACGATGGGCAAGGGGCAGGACAAGTTGCGTGCGTTCAGCTCTTTATCGAAATTCATTTGTTTCTCTCCTACGAGTTGTTGAGTACCACCAAAAAAAATGCGTCACCGCACTATAACCTGAGTTGCATTATAGGGATATCTGCGCCACATGCGTCCATAACCTAGAAGTGGGGAGGCAGATAGCCCATAGGGGTTAGCATTTTCGCCCCGCCCATTTTCTTCACAATATTTTTACATTTCAGCAGCTTGCCGCAACGCAGGAACGTCGCCGAACCCGCGTGCAAACGCGCCTCATTCCGCCCGGGCCAGTTGTATTTTCATGGTGATGGCGGAGCCGGCGATGATGGACAGCAGGGCCAGCAGCGAACCGAGCGAAAGGGTCGAGATGCCGGTGATGCCCTGGCCTATGGTACAGCCCGCCGCACACACCGCGCCGAAACCCATGAGGATCGCGCCCACGATATGGCCGACCATGTCCTGCATGGAAGCGAAGCCCTCCAGGCGGAACGACCCGGAGACCCGCGCATGCACGAACGAGCCGGCTGCGACGCCCAGTACGGTTGCGATGCCGAAGGTGATGACGCGCGAGACGTCGGTCGAATAGGCGAAGTATTCCAGCAGGTAGGCGGTCGGGGCGACGAAGGACATCGACTCGGGCCGGTTCGAATTGGTGCCGAAATAGGTCATCTCCAGCGTCTCGGGATTCTCGGCCAGGCCGAGATGGCCGGTGACATACCAGCCCGCCACCACGATGATGCCGATGATCACGCCGGCCAGATTGTTGTCCAGGCTCTTGCGGAACTTCGCGTCCTTGTAGACGAAGATCAGGACCGCCAGCGCCAGCACGGCGGTGATCACCAGTTGCGCGGTCTGCGCCGCTGCCGGTCCGGAGAGCAGCGCGGGCAGGAGTTGACCGTTCTCGAGGTGCATGGTGAGCGGCGACGCTTGCAGCACGCTGATGCGGAACGTGCCCAGCACGCCCTTCATGGTGACGATGGCCGCGAAGCCCATGAAGAACAGCACGACGAGCGAGCGCAGGTTGCCACCGCCCAGGCGCACCAGGTTCTTGTTGGCACAGCCTCCGGCCAGCGTCATGCCGACGCCGAAACACAGGCCGCCTGCCACAAAACCCATCCAGTAGAAGCTCTTGCCGGCATACAGCGCTTCCGAAAAATTCACCTGACCGGCATATCCGATCGCATTGACTCCAATCATGGCTATCGCCATGGCGAGCAGCCAGGCGCGCATGCGCCCCCAGTGCTCCATGTTCACGACATCCGAGATGGCGCCCATGGTGCAGAAATTGGTCTTGCTGGCGATGTAACCGAACGCGGCCCCCAGCCCCAGACCGCTCCACACCACGGTCGAATTCAAACTAGATACTTCCATGACTTCACTCCCTATGAGTTTGCGCCCGCCGCCGGGCGCTCCCGGTGATCTCGATGATAAAAAAAACCCTGCCGGCACAGACAGCCCGGCAGGGTTCTGCTAGCCCATCCGCCGGTTTAGGAAGACATCTCGGTGAGGATGTTCTTGACCCAGCTTTGGGCATACACCGCTTCCAGCTCGGACAGATCCGGAGAGACGCCGACCGATCCGGCTACCGGCACGATCGCGTTCTTCTCCTTGTCCACCTGGTACACGCCCGTCACGCTGACCGCTTCCGTGGCCGACAAGAAGCTGTAGCAGGTGTTGACGCCCGACATCTCCACCAGCGGCCTGCTGTTCATCCTGGCCACGATGTTGGTGGCGCAGACCTTGGCTTCCGAGTTGGCCGAGTAGCCGGACTTGGGCATGGCGCCAGCGATGGACGAATCGCCGATGACATGGATGTCCTTGTGCAGCGTGGACTCGAACGTCATCGGGTTGACCGGGCACCACTTGCCGTCAGCACCCACCAGGCCGGCGACATGGGCGATATGCCCTGCCTTCTGCGGCGGGATGACGTTGATGACATCGCCCTTGACCTCTTCGATGCCCTCGATCAGCACGGCCATGTTCTTGTTGTCCACCTCGGTGACCTTCTTGGCGGGACGGTAGTCGATAATGCCGTCGTAGTGCTTCTTCCAGCCCTTCAGGAACAGGCCCTTCTTGGACACGATGTCCGGATTGGCATCCAGCACGATGATCTTGGAACCGGGCTTGTGCTGCTTGAGGTACATGGCGATCATGCTGGTGCGCTCGTATGGTCCGGGCGGGCAGCGGAACGGTGCCAGCGGGATGGACAGCACCACTGTGCCGCCCGGCTTCATCGCTTCCAGTTGCTTGCGCAGCAGCACGGTCTGCGGACCGGCCTTCCATGCGTGGGGCATGATCTCGGGGTCATAGCCCTTGATCTCGTCGGTGCGGAACTCGATGCCGGGCGAGACGATGAGGCTGTCGTACTTGAATACGCCCTTGCTGGTCGTCACGCTATGGCCGGCGGCGTCGATGCCGGTGACCTCGGCCTGCACCACCTTGATGCCGTGGTTGGCTGCCAGCGTGTCGTACTTGATGGTCAGCGAGGACAGGTCCGGCAGGATGCCACCGAGGTACAGGTTGCTGAACGGGCAGGAGATGTAATGATCGTTGCGTTCGATCAGCGTCACCTCGATGCTGGCGTCCATCATGCGCACGTATTTGGCCGCAATGGTGCCGCCATAGCCGCCGCCGATCACCACCACCTTGCGTCCGCCGCCATATTTCGGTTGCGAGGCACAGCCGGCCAGGCCGAGGGTCGCCGCGCCGGCGCCAGCGCCGAGCAGCTTCAGGAAATTTCTGCGTTCCATAGTCATGTTGTCTCTCTCCCTGTTATTTCTGGCTGGCATAGAAATGCGCCACGGCTTCCCAGTCGGCAGCGCTCAGCGACTTCACTTTCTCCGCCTTCTTCTCCGACATCTTGCGCGTGCCGCTCTGGAACTCGCCCATCTGGATCTGCAGGTACTTTAGCCACTGGCCGGCGACGATCGGGGTATCCTCCTCGAACTCCTTGCCGTTCTCCAG
>JBQGEN010000199.1:0-1794 GCA_052039615.1 Sideroxyarcus sp.
GCGGCCTTTGCGCTGGCCACCGGCGCGGCAGGCGCAGGCAGCCCGGGCGAAGACGCTACCCTGGTGGTAATCTCAGACGGGGGATTCGATGGAAAGAATTTGCCTGCCTTCCCAGGTGAAGTTCGCTACATCCCTGTCGGGAGGACTGGCGAGAACCTGGCGATCCGCGCCTTATCCCCGCGAGCGTCTGAAGGCGGAGTCCAGCTGTTTACCAGTGTTGCGAACTATGGAGAAGACGACCATCCAGCCCTTCTGTCGATTTACGCCGGTGGACGGCTGCTCCAGGCTCAGCAGATATCCGTCCCGCCCGGTGAAAGCCAAAACTTCATCATGGAAACGCCCCCGGAAGGCGGGAGGACCGGCGGGGAAGTGATCTATGAAGCTCGCCTGGCCCCGGTCGAGACTGAAACCCAAGATCTGGACGCCTTTCCTATGGATGACAGCGCATACGCCGTCTACCGTCCTTCCGGAGGCGGAAGGGTGCTGCTTGCTTCCAATGCGCCTTCGGGAAACCTCTTCTTAGAACAGGCTCTGGCCGCGCTGCCCAGCGTGTCCCCCTTCCGGGTTCTGCCAGGTGTAGACGGCGTCCTGCGCATGCCGGAATCGGCGGAGGGCAATCCCTTCGACCTTTTCGTCCTGGATGGGATGATTCCGGAAAAGCTCCCACCTGGCAACCTGCTGCTGGTCAATCCTCCATCGAACCCGCTTTTCGAGGTGACCGGCGTGTTCACGGATACCGCTCCAGCTCGAGTGGCTGACCATGCTCTGGCGCGCTTTTTAGATTGGGAGCGGGTCCATGTGAACCGGGCCAACCTGGTACAGGCCCCTGCCTGGGCTGAGGTACTGGTCGGCGCGCCCGGAGGGCCGCTGGTATTTTCCGGTGAAACCGGGGGACGCAGAGTCGCCGTGATGACCTTCGATCTGCACGATTCGGACCTGCCGCTGCAGGTATCTTTCCCGATCCTGATGGCAAACCTGGTGAACTACCTGCTTCCATCCAGCCCGGTCGCCGCTTCTATCCCGGAGGGAGGGCTGCAGCCCGGAGAGACGTTATCGATCCACCCGGAACCGGGTGTCTCCGCCGTAGAGGTCACCACACCCTCCGGCCGGGTGATCCCGCTCACCCCCGGCGAGGATGGCGCAGTGTTTTCGGATACGGGCGAAACAGGTCTCTACACGGTCAACTACACGGGGACCTCCTCGCAGTCTGAGGAGCACTTCGCCGTGAACTTGTTCAACCCGCAGGAATCAAACATCCGCCCGCAGGCTGCACTGCAGACAGCCTCTGGCTCCATACCGGCTTCTGCTCAAGAAGCGGTCGGCCAGCGCGAGCTGTGGTCCTGGCTGGCAGTGACAGCCCTGGTGGTTTTGATGATCGAATGGTGGGTATACCACCGGCGGCAGAACCCGGCGGGGGGAAAGATCCTTTTGCGGGTTCAGAAGCTGCTCAACAGGATCGAACGCAGAGGCGGGGCGGCCTGGAAGTAATTTATACGATCTGGTCTTTCCAACAGGTGCAACGCACTTTCTCGCCCGCATAATACTATTTCTGGCAAGGTATCCAGCCCTGATTCGCGCATCGACGGGCGAGAAAGTGCGTTGCACCTGCCGCACCCGGATAATGGAAGGCCTTGATTTACCCCCATTTAATATCAGTGACAATTTAATAAAAATGTAACATAATTAAGTAGAACCTCGATAATGAGGACTCTACTCCTTGTCGCAAAGAAAACCTGTCCGGTCTTCCTCGATTTCGAAGACCCTTTTGGAGTTGAGAAGACCGGACAGGTTTCG
>JBQGEN010000200.1:0-1579 GCA_052039615.1 Sideroxyarcus sp.
AGAATTCCAGCACTTCGACCTTGTTGCCGCTGCTGGTCGGCTGCGGAGAGCTGAGCACCTTGTAATCGCGCCCCGCCACCACTTCCGCCTGCGCATAGGTCGTGCACAACAACGCCAACACCATCAACAACCGTCTGAATAAACTCATGCTCGTCTCCTTGTCGAATCTGTGCGCCCGTTACTGGGCATGTACCTGGGTGGCGATGATGCCGTTTTGGTTCAGCGCCGCGATGGTCTTGCCGGCTTCACTGCCGGGGTAAGGACCGAGGCGCACGCGATGCCACACGCCCTTGTCCGGAATGGTCGCGGTCTGGATGATCGCCTCGAAGCCCGAGAACGCCAGCTTGGCCTTAAGTTTTTCCGCGTCCGCCACGTTCTGGAACGAGCCGGCCTGCACGAAATACAGGTCCTTCGCGGCAACCGCCGGAGCCGCGGGCTGTGGCTTGGTTGCGGCGGTTTCCACCGGCTTCGGCGGACTCCTGCGCGCCGCGCTGTCGGCCTTGTCGGTCAGTACCTTGTAGAACTCGAAGTGCTGCTTGTCCTCGCTGGCCGCAGCAGCCGGCGCGCTGGCGGCCAGCGGTGCGACCGGCGCGGCCGGCTTGGCGTTTCCCTTGGCGCTGAACTCGGCCGGGTTCTTCTTCACCACGTACCAGGCGACGCCGCCCGCCACCGTGATGCCGAGCACCATACCGATGAAGACGCCTGCGACTACCTTGCCCTTGCCCGTTTTGCTCATATCCGTTCCTTCGCGTGCCTACATCTTCTCGGGCGCCGAGACACCCAGCAACGCCAAACCGTTCTTCAACACCTGTGCCAGCGCCAGGATCAATGCCAGCCGTGCCAGCTTGACCTTCTCGTCCTCGACCAGGAAGCGCGAGGCATTATAGTAGCTGTGAAAATCGGCCGCCAATTCCTTGAGGTAGAAGGCGATGAGGTGCGGCGCCAGATCTTCGGCGGCCGTTTCGATCACCTGCGGGTAATCGATCATGCGCTGCAGCAGCTGCGTCTCGTACTCGCTTTCCAGCGCGCCGACATCCGCGTGCAGCAGGGCCGCGCGGTCGCCGCCCCACTGGGCCAACACGGCGTGCACGCGCGCGTGGGCGTACTGGATGTAGTACACCGGATTGTCGTTACTCTGCGATTTTGCGAGGTCGATGTCGAACACCAGTTGCGAATCGGGATGGCGCGCGGCGAGGAAGTAGCGCGTGGCGTCGCAGCCCACTTCGTCGATCAGGTCGCGCAGCGTCACATAGCTGCCGGCGCGCTTGGAGATCTTCACCTCCTCGCCGTTCTTCAGCACCGTCACCATCTGGTGCAGCACATAGTCGGGCCAGCCCTCGGGGATGCCGACATCCAGCGCCTGCAGACCCGCTCTTACGCGAGTGATCGTGCTGTGGTGGTCGGAGCCCTGCTCGTTGATGACGCGCACGAAGCCGCGCTTCCACTTCTCCAAGTGATAGGCCACGTCCGGCACGAAATAGGTGTAGCCACCGTCGCTCTTGCGCATCACGCGGTCCTTGTCGTCGCCGAAATCGGTGGTGCGCAGCCACAGCGCATTATCCTGCTCGTAGGTGTGGCC
>JBQGEN010000201.1:0-4995 GCA_052039615.1 Sideroxyarcus sp.
CGAAGGGGGAAGGAGCTTTAGTGGTGTCTGATCATCGAGAATGCAGCTTGCGGTATTGGCCGGGCGTCATGCCTTCGATCTCGCGGAATGCCTCGTAGAAATTCGACTGCGCGGCGAATCCCACGCTGAGCCCGACGGACAAGACCGAGGCGGACGGTTCGTCCAGCAACATGGCCTTGGCGGCATGGATGCGTTGCTCGCGCAGGTAGCGGGAAAAGCCTTTGCCCAGCCGGGCATTCATCAGCTCTGACAACTGGTGGGGGCTGATTCCCAATCTGGCAGCCAGACCGGGCAGGCTCAATTCCGCATCCTCATAGACCCGTTCGGACTGCATCAGGGTATTCAATCCGGACAGCACTGCATCGCAATCCACATGGGTGAGCGTGGAGTTGGTATAGGACTCCTGGGCGGCTTCGCTGACTTCGGTGGAGAGTTGCGGGCGCAGTCCAAGCGTCAATTGCACCAGCAGGAAAGCTGCACCTATCGAGATCGCATAGAAACTGAAGAACAGTTTCTCCGGCAATGCGGCTTGGATAAGCCCGAGCACGGAAACCGCGATGGCGATGGCGAATACGCCGCCCAGCAGAATGAGTTCCAGATGGAAGTTGGCGCGCTCATGCCGAAGCGCATAGAGGCTGCGGGCAAGCCATAACAGATAAAGCGCGCCGACGATGAACGCCAGAGGCAGGGCCGCACCATCGGGGAGCCAAGGCGCAGCCATAACCGGCAGCGCATGCCATAGCTGCGGCATCTGTGATTGGTACTGGGGGTGCAGCAAGGGCTGGCTGAACAGGTAGAAGGCGGGGGCGACCGCAAAGAGCGTCATGCGGTAGGGCATCGTCTCTATCCACGCCTGGTCGAGATAAAGCCAAACGAAGTGGGCGAACTGCAAGCCGCTCAAGGCCAGCAGCAGCATCAGTCCCATGATCCGCCCCAACGGCTGGTCTTGATAGTTTTCGCGGCGGAAGTGGGTCAACGCAAGCGTGAGCGCGCTGAACAGGGAGAAGCCGATAAGCAGCAGGGCAAGTGAAGTCACAGCAAATGTCCGGGAATGAGTCGGATTGCCTGTGTGATGGTCATGCGGTCGCTGACGCTCCCTGAGTGCCGATCATGTCCAGCGCCACCGCTTCCGCCACTTCGATGCCGTCCACCGCAGCCGACAATATTCCGCCGGCATAACCGGCGCCTTCGCCTGCCGGATACAGTCCCCTGACGTTGATGCTCTGGAAATCCTCGCCGCGCTTGATGCGCACGGGCGACGAGGTGCGCGTTTCCACACCGGTGAGCAGGGCGTCTTCCATGGCGAAGCCTTTGATTTGTTTCTCGAACGCGGGCAGGGCTTCGCGGATCGCTTCGATGGCGTAGTCGGGCAGGGCGGTGGAGAGGTCGGTGGGCGTTACGCCGGGGGTGTAGGAGGGCACGACTTCGCCCAGGTGGGTCGAGGGGCGGCCGGCGAGGAAGTCGCCGACGCGCTGCGCCGGTGCTGCGTAACTCCTGCCGCCCAGTTCGAACGCGCGCGATTCCCACTTGCGCTGGAACTCCACGCCCGCCAGTACATCGCCGGGGTAGTCGTCCGGGGTGATGCCCACGACTATGCCGCTGTTGGCGTTGCGCTCATTGCGCGAATACTGGCTCATGCCGTTGGTCACCACGCGGCCTTCCTCGGAAGTCGCCGCCACCACCGTGCCGCCGGGACACATGCAGAAACTGTATACGGCACGGCCATTGCTGGCGTGGTGCACCAGCTTGTAGTCGGCGGCGCCCAACAAGGGATTTCCCGCGTTGGGGCCGAAGCGCGCGCGGTCGATGATCGACTGCGGATGTTCGATGCGGAAGCCGATGGAGAAGGGCTTGGCCTCCAGGTAGACGCCGCGTTTGTGCAGCATCTCGAAGGTGTCGCGCGCGCTGTGGCCGACAGCGAGCACCACATGATTGGTGGCGATGCGCTCGCCGCCTGCCAGCAGCACGCCTTGCACCTGGCCGTGCTCGATCTCGATGTCTGCCACGCGGCTCTGGAAGCGGATCTCCGCCCCCAGTCTTTCCATCTCGTGCCGCATTTCTTCCACCATGCCCACCAGGCGGAAGGTGCCGATATGCGGCTTGCTCACATACATGATCTCTTCCGGCGCCCCGGCTTTCACGAACTCGGTGAGCACCTTGCGCCCGTAGAACTTGGGGTCCTTGATCTGGCTGTGCAGCTTGCCGTCGGAGAAGGTGCCCGCGCCGCCTTCGCCGAACTGCACGTTGGATTCGGGATCGAGCTTGCCCTTGCGCCACAGGCCCCAAGTGTCCTTGGTGCGCTCTCGCACTTCCTTGCCGCGTTCGAGGATGATGGGGCGGAAGCCCATCTGCGCCAGCAGCAGGCCGGCGAAGATGCCGCAGGGCCCGGTGCCGATGACGACGGGGCGCTCGCCCAGTCCTCGCGGCGCTTGCGCCACCATGTGGTAGCTCATGTCGGGTGCGACAGCTACATGCGGGATATTCTTCCGCAGCAGCGCGGCCTCGTTTTGTACCGACACATCCACGGTATAGACCAGCACGATGGCATTGCGCTTGCGCGCGTCATAGCCGCGCCGGTAGATGGAAAAGCCGCCCAAATCGGAGGCGGCGATGCCCAGCCGTTTGAGGATCGCGGCCTGCAGTTCGTGTGCGGGATGGTCGAGCGGGAGTCGGATTTCGGTGAGACGTAGCATGCCGGCATTTTACCTTCATGCAGGCGCGCGCTCGTGGTTTTCTGTTTCCTGTGGTGAGCGTTCAGCAATGGTGGTATGTTTGGCATGCGGAATTGATCGCCGCCTATCACGGTAGAACAGCGCAACTAAAGTGCCGGCCACTGCCTTGCCGCGCAGGTGCCGGGGCAGCCAGCAGGGAGGCGGCCGACGGATTCCGCCGACGACAGGGAGACAAGAAATGCAACGCATAAAACATCCCCGAACCCGATTGTTTTGGCGAAACATAAAGCTGTTCATGCTGTTCTGGACGCTGCTCATCGTTACCTCCCTGGTCTGGAATTTGTATTCCCAGCGACAGAGCATTGAGGCAAGCCTGTACACGCAAGCTATGGCAATTCACGGCATGGAAATGGAATACCGCAACTGGGTGATCCACAACGGCGGGGTGTATGTGCCGGTATCCGACATGATCCAGCCCAACCCGTGGTTGAGCCATGTGCCCGAGCGCGATATCAAGACACCTTCAGGCAAACTGCTGACGCTCCTCAATTCATCCTACGTCGTGCGCCTGGTTCACGAAAACATGCTTGCAAGCGGGAGCGCACTGCGCGCTCACATCGCCAGCCCCAAGCCGATCAATCCAGCCAATGTTGCGGATGCGTGGGAACGCAAGGCGCTCGATGCCTTTGCCCGTGGCGAAAAGGAGTCTGCATCATTCGATGTCCTGGAAGATGGCAAGACCTATTACCGTTACATGAGGCCGATGGTCACGGAAGAGTCCTGTCTGAAATGCCACGCGCGTTATGGTGACAAGCTCGGCGATATTCGCGGCGGCGTAAGCGTCGCCATTCCGGTCGATGTGGTCATGCTGGCCGGACGCAGTGAGCGTAACGCGATGATCGCCGGTCATGGTGTGATCTGGGGGCTGGGCCTGATAGCGCTGTTCGTTGGGGGCAAAAAGCAACAGCAGGCACTGCAGGCGGTCGAAAAAGGCGAGGAGACGCTGCGCACCAATGAAAAGCGCCTTCATCTTGCCACCACTGCCGGCAACATAGGCATTTGGGATTGGGACGTCGTCAGAAACGAGTTGGCCTGGGACGAAAGCATGTACGCCCTCTACGGCATCCGCAAAGAGGATTTCGGCGGTGCGTACGATGCCTGGATCAGTACGCTGCATCCCGATGATCGTCAGTTCACCGATGGGGAAATTCAGGCGGCTCTGCGCGGGGAACGGGAATATGCGCCCGAATTCCGCATCATCCGTCCGGATGGCACGGTGCGGAACATCAAGGCTGCCTCCAAGACCTACTACGACACCCAGGGCAAACCCCTCCGCATGATCGGGACCAATATCGACATCACCGACCGCAAAAATGCGGAGGAAGCTACCCGGGGCGCCTCCCAATACGCCCGCAGTTTGATCGAGGCAAGCCTGGACCCGCTGGTGACGATCAGCGCGGAGGGGAAAATCACCGACGTCAACAAGGCGACCGAGGAAGTCACCGGCAGGGGCAGGGCAGAGCTGATCGGGACCGACTTCTCCGACTACTTCACCGACCCGGACAAGGCGCGCCAGGGCTACCAGCAGGTGTTCGCGCGGGGTTCGGTGACCGACTATCCGTTGGCGCTGCGCCATCGCGACGGTCATGTCACCGAGGTGCTGTACAACGCCAGCGTCTACCGCGACGAGGTGGGCGAGGTGCTGGGGGTGTTCGCCGCGGCGCGCGACATCACCGAGCAGAGGCGTGCGGAAGCGGCGCGCATGCAACTTGTGGCCATCGTCGAGTCCTCCAACGACGCGATCATCGGCAAAACCACCGACGGCATCATCACCAGCTGGAACCAGGGGGCCGAGCGGATATACGGCTACAACGCCGACGAGATCATCGGCAAACCCGTCACCAACCTTGCGCCGCCCGAACGCCACGTGGAGATACGCAAGACTCTGGAAGTGGTGCGCAAGGGCGGGGCCGTCGCACACTACGAGACCGAGAGACTGCGCAAGGACGGCAGCCGGATCCAGGTCGCGCTGACCCTTTCGCCCATCCGGGACGCCTCGGGCAGCATCACCGGGATCTCCACCATTGCGCGCGACATCAGCGACAAGAAGCGCATGGAGGAAGAGTTGCGCCAGGCGAATGTCTATAACCGCAGCCTGATCGAGGCGAGCCTGGACCCGCTGGTGACGATCAGCGCGGAGGGGAAGATCACTGACGTCAACAAGGCGACCGAGGCAGTCACCGGCAGGAGCCGCGCGGAACTGATCGGAACGGACTTCTCCGACTACTTCACCGATCCGGACAAGGCGCGCCAGGGCTATCAG
>JBQGEN010000202.1:0-16983 GCA_052039615.1 Sideroxyarcus sp.
CCTCGGCGTCACGGTGCTGGGCGTCGAAGGCGGCGACAGCGGCGAATGGGTGCTGGTCGACCTGGGCGACGTGGTGGTGCACATCATGCAGCCGCCGGTACGCGCCTACTACAACCTCGAAGAACTGTGGGGTGTACAACCCAAGCTGCGCGCCCATCCCGCAAAATGAGACTGCTGATCGTGGCGGTGGGCAACAAGATGCCATCGTGGATCACCGAGGGTTTCAACGAATACGCCAAGCGCATGCCGCGCGAGGCGAAGATCGAGCTGATCGAGATCAAGCCGGAGCCGCGCAGCAGCGGCAAGACCGCAGCCCAGATCATGGAAGCCGAGGCACAGCGCATCCGCGCCGTCCTGCCAGCCAGCGCATTGTGCATCGCGCTGGACGAACACGGCGCCACCCCCACCACCAAACAGCTCACGCAGCAGATGCAGGACTGGATGCAGCAGGGGCGCGACGTCGCCTTCGTCATCGGTGGCGCGGATGGCCTGCACGAATCCGTCAAACACAAGGCACAGCAGCTGATGGCGCTGTCCGCGTTCACCCTGCCGCACGGCATGGTGCGCGTGCTGCTGGCGGAACAGCTTTATCGCGCGCACAGCCTGATGCACAATCACCCCTATCACCGTGAATGACGCCGTAAATCTCCGCCACCCGCCGCTGCCATGATCAGACACCCGCGCATCTACCTCGCCTCGCAGAGCCCGCGCCGCCGCGAGCTGCTCAAACAGATCGGCGTCTATTACGAAATGTTGCTGTTGCGCAGCGACCCGCGCCGCCAGATCAGCGTGGACGAGACGCCGTTGCAGGACGAACCTGCGCTGGACTACGTGCAGCGGATCTGCCGCGCCAAGGCCGAAGCGGGCTGGGACACACTGCTGCTGCGCAATCTGCCGCGCTTCCCGGTGCTCGCGGCGGACACCACGGTCACGCTGGACGGCAAGATCATCGGCAAGCCGGACGACAAGGAACACGCCGCCGAGATCCTGCGCATGCTCTCGGGGCGGCAGCACCAGGTACTGACTGCCGTCGCCGTCGCCTTCGAAGAACGCGTGGAAATGCGCCTGTCGACGACGACCGTCACTTTCGACGCGCTGAACGAGGAGCGCATCCGGCGCTACCTGCTCACGCACGAGGCGCACGACAAGGCTGGCGCCTACGGCATCCAGGGGCAGGCCGGCGCGTTCGTGAAACGCATCGAAGGCAGCTACACCGGCGTGATGGGACTGCCGCTGTATGAAACGGTAGAATTGCTGAAACTATTCGGATATCCCGCGCCATGACAGAAGAGATATTGATCAACGTCACCCCGCAGGAAACGCGCGTGGCGGTGATGCAGCAAGGTGTCGTGCAGGAACTGCACATCGAACGCGGCAGCCAGCGCGGCTTGGTCAGCAACGTCTATGTCGGGCGTGTGAAGCGCGTACTGCCCGGCATGCAATCGGCCTTCATCGACATCGGCCTGGAGCGTTCCGCCTTCCTGCATGTCGCCGACATCTGGGAAAATCGCGCCAACGGCGACGATGGGGCCAAGCCCATCGAGAAAGTGCTGTTCGAGGGACAGAGCCTGCTGGTGCAAGTCATCAAGGACCCCATCGGCACCAAAGGGGCGCGCCTGTCCACGCAGCTGAGCTTTGCCGGCCGGTTACTGGTGTTCCTGCCGCAGGAATCGCACATCGGCGTGTCGCAACGCATCGAGAGCGAGGAGGAGCGCGAGTCGTTGCGCAGCAAACTGCAGCAGGTCCTTCCCGCCGGGCACAAGGGCGGCTACATCATCCGCACCCTGGCGGAAGCCGCATCCGATGACGAGTTGCGCGCCGACGTCACCTATCTCGACAAAGTGTGGAGCAACCTGCAGCAGCAATCGCAGCGGGTGGCCCCGCCCGCCCTGCTGTACAAGGAACTGGATATCGGCCTGCGCGTGCTGCGCGATTGCGTCAATGAGGATACCGCACGCGTCCTCGTTGATTCGCGCGAGACGCACGAACGCCTGCTGACCTTTGCCAACGACTATATCGCGATCGCCGTTCCCAGGCTGGAACGCTATGCCGGGGCACGTCCGCTGTTCGACCTGTATGGCGTGGAGGAAGAGATCGAGCGCGCGCTGTCGCGCCGTGTGGACCTGAAGTCCGGCGGTTACCTCATCATCGACCAGACCGAGGCGCTCACCACCATCGACGTCAACACCGGCGGCTTCGTCGGCGGACGCACTTTCGACGACACCATCTTCAAGACCAATCTGGAGGCGGCGCAGGTCATCGCGCGCCAGCTGCGCTTGCGCAACCTGGGCGGCATCATCATCTGCGACTTCATCGACATGGACTCCGCCGAACACCGCGATGCGGTGCTGGACGAATTCAGGAAGGTGCTGGCGCGCGACCACACCCGCATCAGCGTCAGCGGCTTCTCCTCGCTGGGGCTGGTCGAGATGACGCGCAAGCGCACGCGTGAAAGCCTGGCGCACGTGCTGTGCGAACCCTGCCCCACCTGCCAGGGGCGCGGCGAAGTGAAGACCGCCCAGACCGTGTGCTACGAGATACTGCGCGAGATCGTGCGCGAGGACCGCCAGTTCAACGCCCGCGAATACCGCATCCTTGGCTCGCAGCAGGTCATCGATCTATTCCTGGATGAGGAATCGCAAAGCCTGGCCCAGCTTTCCGACTTCATCGGCAAGCCGGTCTCGCTGCAGGTCGAAACCCTGTACTCGCAGGAACAATACGACGTCATTTTGATGTAGTCATCACACCGATTTGACCCTGCCTTGACACATGTCGGGCCGGCCCTTGCTAGACTGCAGCGCCGCATGAGGTCATGCGCGCACTCAATCAAAACAGGTCGCTCAGGGAGATAATAATGACATTCCAGAAATTTTCCGCAGTCTTGTTGGCTGCGGCTTGCATCGCTGCACCCGCTTTGGCCAACGAACACGAACACGGCGACGCCGCCGTGGCGCGGGCCATCATCAATGAGATCTATGCCGACGACAGCGCCTACATCGCCGCCCACAATTCCGCCTTTTTCCAGGCGCTATCCAAGGGACAGCACCCGCGCGCGACCGTGGTGACCTGCTCCGATTCGCGCGTGCATACCAATATGCTGGACAACACGCCCGAGGGCGACCTGTTCATGGTGCGCAACATCGGCAATCAGCTCGCGACCGCCAAGGGCTCCGTGCAATACGGTGTGAACCACTTGGCCTCCTCGCTGCTGATTTTCATCGGCCACTCCTCCTGCGGCGCGATCGCCGCCGCCAGCGGCGACTACGCAGGTGTCGAGGCGGACATCAGAAAGGAACTGGATACCATCAGCATCGCCAAGGGCGGCGCCAGCATCGACGGCGTGAAGGCCAACGTCAACAACCAGGTGGCAGCTGCGCTGAAAGAGTTCGCCGACAAGGTGAAGGACGGACAATTGCTGGTGGTGGGTGCGGTATATGACTTTGCCGACGATATGAAGCAGGGCGCGGGCAAGCTGAACATCATCAATGTCAACGGCGCGACCGATGCGGCCAGCATCGCCGCGGCACTAAGTCCGACCCGAACCGCCGCCGCACACGGCAAACACGCGCACCACTAAACCTGCACTATCCCCGAAAGAGAGCGCGCGGCGCTTGCCGCGCGCTCTTTCATGGTCTTAGCGAAACGGTGCAACCCGGCAGGACATCGGCAGTTACGCGCGAAAAAAAGCCGGTCATGGACCGGCCTTCTCTAAACCAACGTGCCTTTGCTTGTTACTTCTTGGCACCGTTGACTACGGCCTTCAAAGTAGCGCCGGCCTTGAATGCGGGCTGCTTGGAAGCCTTGATCTTGATGGCTGCGCCGGTAGCGGGATTGCGGCCGTTGCGGGCTGCGCGCTTGCGAACTTCGAATGTGCCGAAGCCGACCAGCGCAACATTGTCGCCCTTCTTCAGGGTGGCAGTGATGATGTCGATCAGGCCTGCGATATTGCGGTCGGCATCAGCCTTGCTGCTGCCAGTCTTGGTTGCCAGTGCGTCAATCAGTTCTTTACGGTTCATAAGTAATTGCTCCCTTGGTCGTGGTTGAAGTACCTGTGGTTGAAGTACCGGGGCGGATTGTTGTGGATATTTTGCTCGCTGGCAAGAGGGGATATGCAAATCGTTGGTCAAAGCTGCAACAAACGCTCCGGCTCGACCTGGCTGCCCGAGACCGCCACCACCTTGTGGCGCGACTGTCCGCCCTGCTTGAGTTCGACCTGGCGCAGGGGGACGGCGAAGGATCCGGCGATGAACTTGAGCAATGCCTCGTTGGCGTGGCCCTCGATGGGCGGGGCGGCGAGGCGTATCTTCAGCGCCTCCCCGTGCAATCCGGCCACTTCGGTGCGCTTCGCACCGGGCTGGATGTGCAGGGTAAGGGTGAGGATGTCGCCGGTGCGGCGATACCACGCACTCACAACAGTCTCGTCACTGCCTGTTCCAGCCCGCCCACCGGCACGATGAGCACGAGCTGGCAGATGAGGAACAGCACCAGCACCGAGAGATCGACATTACCCACCGGCGGGATGCGCCGGCGCAAGGGCTGCAAAAAGGGCGCATTGAGCGTCGCCAGCATCGGCGCCAGCGGCGTACGCGGGTTAACCCAGGACAGGATCGCCTCGGCGAGCAGCGTGGCGATGAGCAGATAGATGCTTATCTTCAGCAGCTTGACTGCTGTCCAGGCCAGCAGACCAGCCAGCGGGAAGAAGTCGAACGGATAGCCCTGCACGTCCAGCATGGCGACGAGATAGATGAATTCGACCACAAAGGCCAAGAGCAGCGTGGCCGTGTCCAGTCCCCATACGGCAGGAAGGAAGCGGCGCGCGGGCAGTACCGCGAAATCGGTGATCGCCATGACGAATTCGCCGATGGGGTTGCGCATCGGCGCCTGCAGCCACACGGCATGGAAGCGGAACAGCAGCACGGCGGCAAACGGCTGCACCAGCGCATCGATCAGGAAGGAGAGGCCCTCACCCAGCATCACGCGTCCTTCCCCAGCTCTTCGCCCATCTCCTTGGAGCGTGCCGCCGCGGCGTGGACCGCCGCGACGATGTCCATCTTCACCTCGTTCGCCTCCATGCAGTGCAGCGCGCGCTCGGTGGTGCCGTTCTTGGAGGTCACGCGCGCACGCAAGGTGGCGACGTCGTCCTTGCTGCTTTCGGCCAGCCGGGTAGCACCGAGGAAGGTGTCCAGCACCAGCTGCCTTGCCTGCGCCTCGTCCAGCCCCAGTTCGTAGGCCGCCTGCTGCATCGCCTCGATGAAATAGAACACGTAGGCCGGCCCGCTGCCGGAGATCGCCGTCACCGCATCCAGCATCTCCTCGTCCTCGACCCACAGGGTACTGCCGACGGCTGCGAGCACCGACTCGGCGCGATGGCACTGTTCCGGCCGCACCGCAGGCATGGCGTACAGGGCGGTGACGCCGCTGCGGATGAGCGCAGGCGTATTGGGCATGCAGCGCACGATGTTCTGCGTGCCCATCCAGCGCGCCAGATCCCGCGTGCGGATGCCGGCGGCGATGGAGATAACCAGTTGGCCGTCTATGATCGGGGCAAGTTGCACGGCGATCTCCCGCAGCTGCTGCGGCTTGACCGCGAGGATCACCGCCTCACCGTGCGTCACCGCCGCCGCCAGCTCGGTGGTCGCCCTGACGCCGAACTCGTTGTGCAGCTCGGCACAATGTTGTTTGCTCACCTCCACGACGTGCATCTTGGAAGGCGAGTAGCCGCGTTTGATCAGCCCTCCGATCAATGCCTTCGCCATGTTGCCGCCGCCGATGAATGTGATGTTCATTTCTTTTCCCCGTAATCCCTGCTGCCGAAAATCGCCGAACCGATGCGCACGATGGTCGCGCCTTCCAGTATCGCCGCGGCATAGTCATGCGACATGCCCATCGATAGAGTATCCAACATTAATCCCTGCAACTTCAACTTTTCCAGCAACGCGCGCAGTTGCGCGAACGGTGCGCGTTGCGCCGCTGCGTCGTCCACCGGCGCCGGGATGGCCATCAGTCCGCGCAGCCTGAGATGCGGCAGCTGCGCGACCTGCTGCGCCAGCGCCATCGCCTCTTCGGGCGCGACACCGCTCTTGCTCTCCTCGCCGCTCACGTTCACCTGCAAGCAGACGTTGAGCGGCGGCAGCTGCGGCGGCCGTTGCGCGGACAGGCGCTCGGCGACCTTCAGCCGGTCCACGCTGTGCACCCAGGCGAAGTTCTCGGCGATGGCACGCGTCTTGTTGCTCTGGATGGGCCCGATGAAATGCCACTCCAGCGGCAGGTCGCGCAAGGCCGCGATCTTCTCCAGCGCTTCCTGCAAGTAGTTCTCGCCGAACGCAGCCTGTCCGCCCTGGTATGCCGCGCGCACCGACTCGGCCGGAAAGGTCTTGCTCACGGCCAGCAGACGCACGTCCGCAACGTCGCGCCGGGCCGCTTTGGCGGCCTCTGCAATGGCCTCGCGGGTCGCTTGCAAGTTGGAGAGGATTGCAGTCATAATCGTCCGGCCGGCGTATTCAACGCAGTTTTCAATGCTCAGGGATTATATATGGATATCACCGAACTGCTCGCCTTCGGCGTGAAGAACAAAGCCTCCGACTTGCACCTCTCCGCCGGCCTGCCTCCGATGATCCGCGTGCACGGCGACATGCGCCGCATCAACCTGCCCGCCATGGAGCACAAGGAAGTCCACGCCATGGTGTACGACATCATGAACGACGGGCAGCGCAAGCATTACGAAGAGAACAAGGAAGTCGACTTCTCGTTCGAAGTGCCGAATCTGGCGCGCTTCCGCGTCAACGCCTTCATCCAGAACCGCGGCGCCGGCGCCGTGATGCGTACCATTCCCTCCAAGATCCTGTCGCTGGAAGACCTCAAGGCCCCAGCCATCTTCAAGGACATCTCGGAATTCCCGCGTGGCATGGTGCTGGTGACCGGCCCGACCGGTTCCGGTAAGTCGACCACGCTGGCGGCGATGGTGAACCACATCAACGAAAACGAGATGGGCCACATCCTGACCGTGGAAGACCCGATCGAATTCGTGCACGAATCGAAGAAGTGCCTGATCAACCAGCGCGAAGTCGGCCCGCACACGCTGTCGTTCAACAACGCGCTGCGTTCCGCATTGCGCGAAGACCCGGACGTGATCCTGGTGGGCGAAATGCGCGACCTGGAGACCATCCGCCTGGCGATGTCGGCGGCGGAAACCGGCCACTTGGTGTTCGGCACGCTGCACACCAGCTCCGCCGCCAAGACCATCGACCGTATCATCGACGTGTTCCCCGCCGACGAGAAGGAGATGGTGCGCGCGATGCTGTCCGAATCGCTGCGCGCGGTGATCTCGCAGACCCTGCTCAAGACCAAGGACGGCAGCGGCCGCGCCGCGGCGCACGAGATCATGATCTGCACCCCGGCGATCCGCAACCTGATCCGCGAGGCAAAAGTGCCGCAGATGTATTCGGCCATCCAGACCGGCGGCAACATCGGCATGCAGACGCTTGACCAGTGCCTGCAGGACCTGGTCAAGCGCGGCGTCGTGGCCTCCGGCGAGGCGCGCGGCAAGGCGGCGAACAAGGATCTCTTCCCGGCTTAGATCCGCAACCAATCAAGCTGTCGCTTAGGAGCACATCATGGAAAGAGACCAGGCCACCGAGCTAGTCCACAATTTGTTGCGCGGGATGATCTCGCAAAAGGCGTCCGACCTGTTCATCACGGCCGGCTTCCCGCCCGCCTTCAAGATCGACGGCAAGATGACGCCGGTGTCGAGCCAGGCGCTGACATCGCAGCACACGCAGGAACTGGCGCGCAGCATCATGAACGACCGCCAGGCGGCCGAGTTCGAATCCACGCACGAATGCAACTTCGCCATCAGCCCGCCTTCCGTCGGCCGCTTCCGCGTCAACGTGTTCATGCAGCAACAGCGCGTCGGCATGGTGCTGCGCACCATCACCACCAAGATCCCCACGTTCGAGGAGATGGGCCTGCCGCCCATATTGAAGGACGTGGTGATGACCAAGCGCGGGCTGGTGATCCTGGTTGGCGGCACCGGTTCCGGCAAATCGACCTCGCTGGCCGCGATGCTCGGCCACCGCAACCACAACAGCTACGGCCACATCATCACGATCGAGGACCCGGTGGAATACGTGCACGATCACGACAAGTGCATCGTCACCCACCGCGAGGTCGGCGTGGACACCAACGACTGGCACGCCGCGCTGAAGAACACGCTGCGCCAAGCGCCGGACGTGATCCTGATCGGCGAGATCCGCGACCGCGAGACCATGGAATACGCAGTCGCTTTCGCCGAGACCGGGCACCTGTGCATGGCGACGCTGCACGCCAACAGCGCCAACCAGGCGCTAGACCGCATCATCAACTTCTTCCCGGAAGAACGCCGCGAACAGCTGCTGATGGACCTGTCGCTCAACATCAAGTCACTCATCTCGCAGCGCCTGATCCCCAAGCGGGACGGCAAAGGCCGCGCGGCTGCGTTCGAGATCCTGCTCAACTCGCCGCTCATCGCCGACCTCATCTTCAAAGGGCATGTGCACGAGATCAAGGAAGTCATGGCCAAGTCGCGCGAACTCGGCATGCAGACCTTCGACCAGGCATTGTTCGACCTGCACGAGAGAGGCATCATCAGCTACGAGGAAGCGCTCAAGAACGCCGACTCGGTCAACGACCTGCGCCTGAAGATCAAGCTGGAAGGCCAGGCCACCAAAGACCGGGACGTGATGAGTGGCCTGGAAAACCTGAAGATGACCTGATCACCGGCGGATGGCGGCCGTATATCGACCGGCGTCACCTCCGTTCCCGACTCGCCGCCCCTTGGCGGATCACCGATACAACTCCGGAAACTGTTCGCGCAGCCGGTCCAGCTTGGGCATGTCGTGAATGACGATGTAGGGCTGGTACGGATGCCGTGCCAGATAGTTCTGGTGATAGTCCTCGGCCGGGTAGAACTGCTGCAACGGCACGACCAGCGTCACGATGGGCGCGGAATAAGCGCGCGCGGCGGCGAGTTTCCGGATATGGGCCTGCGCCGTCTGCCGCTGCTCCTCGCCGGCATAAAAGATCGCCGAGCGGTACTGGCTGCCCACGTCCGGGCCCTGCCGATTGAACTGGGTCGGATCGTGTGCCACGTCGAAGAACACCCGCAGCAGCGTCTCGTAGGAGACCTGCGCCGGGTCGAAGCGGACCTGCACCGATTCGGCGTGGCCGGTGTTGCCCCCGCTCACCATCTCGTAGTTCGCGGTCGCGGCGCCACCACCGGCATAGCCTGACACGACGTTCGATACGCCCTTGACGTGCTTGAACACCGCGTCCACGCCCCAGAAACAGCCGCCCGCGAACACCGCGGTTTCCTCGGCGGCCAGCACGGCGCTCGCCGGTGCGCCCAGGGTCAGCACGAACGCAAGGCTGCCCAACAGATATCTGCGTATCGACTTGATGGTCCACATGATGACTCTCCTCTCGCTTAACCGAAGGTGAAGGCGAACGCCTCCGCACCATCGTCCAGGAACTCGATGCGGAAGGTGCGCTCCCTGATCTCGCCATCCTGGCGGATGAGCTGGTACAGGCGCTGGTCGCGGATCACGCCGTTGCCCGCAGCGTCGATGTCCGTGCCGCGATGGCCGCCCGGCACCGCGCCGTCCAGCGTGACCTTGAAGCGCACCGGCTGGCCATTGTGCGAACCCAGCACCAGATGCAGGTCGCGTCCCAGGAAGCGGAAGCTGATCGCACCGCCGCGCTGTTTCAGCACGGCCGATTCCCGCGTCACCTGCCAGGTCCCGCTCAACGCCCACTGGTCCGGCTCCAGCGTGCGCGGCGCGCTGTAGCGTACGGCCGCATCGCGCCGCACCGGCTCGGGCGAGGCGAGATTCTCCATCCGAGCATAGCCCACATAGGTTTCCGGCGACTGTTCCATGGCCGCGGCGGCAGCCGTCGCGCCCGTTCCGCTCACCTGCACCAGTTCGCCGCTCAATGCCAAGTCCTTGCGTGCTTCCATGAGCAGGCTCTGGATCATCTGCTCGGTCTCTGCATACGCGCCCTCGCCGAAGTGCTGGTGGCGGATGCGGCCCTGCGCGTCGATCAGGTAATGCGCGGGCCAGTACCGGTTCTCATAGGCGTTCCAGATCGAATAGTCGTTGTCCAGCGCCACGGGATAGGCGATGCCGAGTTCGCGCACGGCCCGCTCGACATTGCCCAGATCCTTTTCGAACGCGAACTCCGGAGAGTGCACGCCGATCAGGACGAATCCCTGGTCGCGATATTTCGCATCCCACGCCTTCAGGTAGGGCAAAGTGCGCAGGCAGTTGATGCAGGAGTAGGTCCAGAAATCCACCAGCACCACCTTGCCGCGCAGCGCCGCATCGTCCAGCGCCGGCGAATTGAGCCAGTGCGTCGCGCCCGCGATGGGCGGCGCCATGCGGGCACCGGATCCTGCACTCTCCGGTCGCGGCCCCAGGCGCTCGATGAGTCTCTGTTCGGCGGACGTGGTGTTCGCCGCTGTGAGCTGCGCGAGGAAACGCGTGTCCCAGCCCAGCGCGATGACAACAACGCCCGCCACCACCAGCACGCCCAGCGCGCGCCGTACCCATTCCTCCACGCCGAAACTGCGCTTCATCCACGCGATCACCCGTCCGCTGGCGAGCAGTGCCACCGCCAGCGACGTGGCGGCGCCCGCGGCGAACGTCAGCAGCAGCGCGCCGCTGTAGAGATTCGCGCCCTGCAGCGCCGCGCCCGCCAGCACCAGCCCGAGGATGGGGCCGGCGCAGGGCGCCCACAGGAAGCCGACGGCCACGCCCAGCAGCAGCGAACCCTTCACGCTCGCCTGCCGGTCGGCGCGTTGCTGCAGACGCTCGCCCAGCGCCACAAACGGCCGCATCAGGCGCTCGGCCCACGCCGGGAAGATCAGCGCGAATCCCAGCGTCAGCAGCACCAGCATCGCCGCGTAGCGCCCGTACTGGTTCACCTCGACCAGCCACGCGCCGCCCACCGTCGCGAGGCTGGCGAGCACTGTGAAGGTCGCGGCCATGCCGAACAGGATGGGCAGGCCGGAGCGGCGGAAAGACTGCTCCGAACGCGCGAACACGAACGGCAGCACCGGCAGCACGCACGGACTGAAGATGGTGAGGATGCCGCCGAGATAGGCGAGCAGGAAGATCAGCATGGTGTTTCCCCAATTTCAGATTCGTAAGGAACCTTTAGCCACAGAGAACACAGAGATCACTAAAGTCCTCTATTTTGCTTTCGGCACGAAGCGCAGCGCCACCGTGTTCATGCAGTAGCGCAGCCCCGTCGGTCTCGGACCGTCGTCGAACACATGCCCGAGATGGGCGTCGCACAAGGTGCAACGCACCTCGGTGCGGACCATGCCGAACAGGCGGTCCTCGAGTTCGCGCACGTTCTCCGGCGCGATCGGTTGCCAGAAGCTCGGCCAGCCGGTGCCGGACTCGTATTTGGTGGCGGCATCGAACAGCGCGTTGTCGCAGCACACGCAGCGATACAGGCCGGGATCGTGCCGGTCATAACCGGGCTGGGAATAAGCGCGCTCCGTGCCCTGGCGGCGCGTGACCTCGTAGGCGAGCGGCGACAGTTGCTTTTTCCACTCTGCCTCGGTCTTGCGCACCCTGGGCAGGGTGACGCGCCCCAACGGCTTGCCGTCATCGGAGAACTGCATGATGGTCACCTGGTCAGCGGCGGGCGCAGCTCCGGCAAAGGAACGCGCCGCATAGACCAGACCGATTCCGGATAACAGCGATAGAAATTGTCTGCGTTGCATGATGTCACCTCCAGTGGATCCGGTTCAACCTGCTGCTTTAGGTTTCCCCGCCCAACCTTAAGTTCGGACGCGCACGAAAAATAGTTACCTCCGCCTGCCCGGTTATCCCGCATGCACAGTGATGTCTCTCCCGAGAATCCCTCCCCGCTGTAACCATTTTTCCACTCGGCGCGAATCTTGTGGCGGAGACCCGTTCTCCTCCATTTTCAACTCGACGAAGGGAATCATCATGAACAGCACACACAACCTCCTCTCTGCCGCCATCGGCAGCCTGCTGGTGATGGGGCTAGCTGGCGGCAATGCCATGGCCGCCGACATGCAGACCGAAAAATGTTTCGGCATCGCCAAGGCGGGCAAGAACGACTGCTCCAGCAACAAGAGCGCGCACTCCTGCGCCGGCCAGGCCACGCGCGACAACGATCCGCAGGATTTCGTGGTCGTCCCCAAGGGCACCTGCGACAAGATCGCCAAGGGCACGACCATGCCCTCCGGCGCGATGATGAAGAAATGACGCACCCGCCCGCAAGCCAGGCATTGCCCCTTGTCGCAGGCATAGGCTTGCGGGCGCCCCATTATGTTGAGGTGCTGGAACAGCGCCCCGAACTGGGCTGGGTCGAGGTCCACAGCGAGAACTTCTTCGGCGGCGGCGCGCCACTGCACACGCTGCTGCAGGTGGCGCAGCACTATCCGGTCAGCCTGCACGGCGTCGGCATGGGGCTGGCCTCGCCCGATCCGCTGGATGCAGGGCATCTGCGCGAACTGCGCCGGCTGTGCGATGCGGTCGGTCCCGCCAGCGTCTCCGAGCACCTGTGCTGGAACAGCGTGGGCGGCATCGCCATCAACGACCTGCTGCCCTTCCCCTACACACGGGACGCGCTGAGCCATGTCTCCGCGCGCGTGCAACAGGTGCAGGATGTTCTCGGCCGCCGCATCCTGATCGAGAACCTCTCCTGTTACATCGCCTTCCGCGAGAGCGAGATGCGCGAGGAGGAATTCCTCGCCGAGCTGGCGGCCCGCAGCGGCTGCGGCATCCTGTTCGACGTGAACAACCTGTACGTCAACACGGTGAACCTGGGCGTGGACGCCGAGACCTTCATCCGCGCCATCCCGGCCGAGGCCGTCGGCGAATACCACCTTGCCGGGCCGAGCCTGATGGACGGCTGTCTGGTGGATACCCACAGCGCGCCGGTCTACGACGCGGTGTGGACGCTGTACGAGGAAGCGCTGCGCCGCATCGGCAAGCGCCCGACGCTGATCGAGTGGGACGTGGACATCCCCGCGCTGGCGGTGTTGCAGGGCGAGGCGCGCAAGGCGCAGCAGCGGATGGACGCTTTGGATTCGTACCAGCTGGCCCTCTCCCTGCCCCTCTCCCGCCAGCGGGAGAGGGAACGATTGCTCTCTGGAGAGGCGCTGAAATGACGAGCTGGACGAACACGCTGGCGCGCTTCTCAGCCGTCATCCGCACCGGGGCGGAGTTCGACGCGGGCGCCATCTCCTGCCCGAACTACCCGGTGGCGCGCGGCGTCGAGGTGTACCGCAACAACTACCGCGGCAACCTGCACGACGCATTGGCCGGCGCATACCCGGTCATCCGCCGGCTGGTCGGTGAGGAATTCTTCCGTTTCCTGGCCAAGCGCTACATCGAGGCCCAGCCCTCGCGCAGCGGCGACCTGCACCGCTACGGCGGCGAACTGGCAGAGTTCCTGGCCCGCTTCGACAACACGCGGCATCTTCCCTACCTGCCGGACATGGCGCGGCTGGAATGGGCGTATCACCGCGCGTATTTCGCGCCGGACGTAGCGCCGTTCGATCTTGCGCGCCTCGCGCGCATTCCGCCCGAGTCCTACGCCGGGCTGCGCTGGCGCCTGCATCCGGCCTGCGCGCTGCTCGTCACCAGTTTCCCGGTCACGGCGATCTGGCAGGCGCATCAGGACGACGCCGATCTCGGCATCGACCTCGATCGCGGCGGAGAGCACCTGCTGGTGCATCGCAGGGAGCTGCGCCCGGACGTCGCCGCCATCGCGCCCGCCGAGCTGCACTGGCTGGCGCAGTTGCAGCGAAACATCGCCATGGGCGCGGCCACGGAAGCGACGCTGGTCGCGCACCCGGATCTCGACGTGGCGGCTGCACTGCGGCGCTGGCTGGCGCAAGGCGTACTCGCCGATTTCGAGACGGCGCAAGGAGAACGATCATGAAACTATTGGGCGCAAGCCTGGATCTGTATTACCGCAGCAGCAACCTGCTGCTGCATGCCGCGCCCGCGCTGGACCTGGGGGTGCGCCTGTTCCTGGCGAACGTGTTCTTCAAATCCGGCCTGACCAAGATACAGACCTGGGACAGCACGCTGTACCTGTTCAGCGAGGAATACAAGGTGCCGCTGCTGCCGCCCGACTTCGCTGCCTGGCTCGCCACCGGCGCGGAACTGGGGCTGCCGGTGCTGCTGGTGCTCGGCCTGTTCGGGCGCTTCGCCGCCCTGGGCCTGTTCATCCTGAATGCGGTCGCGGCGTATTCCTATTACGAACAGTTGAGCGAAGCCGGGCTGAACCAGCATCTGTACTGGGGCATGTTGCTGGCCTTGCTGCTGTTGCACGGACTGGGCAAATGGTCGGCGGACGAATGGCTGGAAAGGCGGGCGTGCAGATGACTGCATGCGGCGCGCTGACGGGTTACCATGCGCCCGTCTCTTTCCCATTGCGCGCCCCGGTGACGGATACGGACGACAACCTCGCCGAACTGATGCGGCGTTCCCTGAACGGGGACGCGCGCGCCTATGCCGAGCTGCTGCAGGAAACGGCGCGCCTGCTGCGGCCCTTCCTGTCCAGGCGCCTGCGCTTCTCCAACGAGGTGGACGACCTGCTGCAGGAGATACTGCTCTCCATCCACAAGGCGCGCCACACCTACGACGGCAGGCGCCCCTACAAACCCTGGGCGTATGCCATCGCCAGATTCCGCCTGCTCGATCACCTGCGCGCGCGTTATGCCGACCGTCTGCTCGATGCAGAGGACTACGACGAGCTGGAAGAGATATTGCCGGATGGTGTAACCGAAGCGGGAATGAGTTACGAATCCATCAGCAAGGAGGTGGAGAAACTTCCCGAAAAGCAGGCGACCATCCTGCGCCTGATGCACCAGGACGGCTACACCGCCCGGGAAGTAGCCGAGAGGCTGGGCATGAACGAATCGGCGGTGAAAGTATCGGCGCATCGCGCCTACAAAATCTTGCGGGAAAGGCTGGAGCGCTAATGAACGATATCGACAGACTGGTTGCGAAGTTGAGCGCTGAAGTGCAGGCGGTGCAGCCCGCACCGCATCCGTACCGGCTGGGCTTGCGATGGGCAGGCGCGGCCGCGCTCTACCTGGTGGTGACGCTGGCACTGACCGGGCTGCGTCCGGACTGGCGCGCCAGCCTCGACGACCCGTGGTTCGTCGCCGAGATCGCAGCGCTGTGCGCGCTCCTCGTCGTCAGCGCGTTCAGCGCCGCCGTGCTGGCGTTTCCCGACCTGCACCAGCGGCGCCGCACCGCGTTCGCGCCGGCGTGGGCGTTCGCGCTGTTCGCGCTGCTCATGTTCTTCTCATGGCGGGCCGACGTTCCTCCCGCGCCGCTGCCCGCGCACGGCATCGAGTGCACGCTGAGCATCCTGCTGTTCTCGCTGCTGCCGGCTGCAGGGATCTTCTACATCATGCGCCGCTTCGCCAGCACGCATCCGCGGCTGTCCGGCATGGTCGCGGTGTTGTTCGCTTTCGGCACGGGCGCCCTGTGGCTGCGGCTGCACGAACAGACCGATTCGATCAGCCATGTCGTCGAGTGGCATTACCTGCCAATGATTGCGGTCGCCGCGCTGGGATGGTGGCTGGGGAAAGCGCTGCTGAAGTGGTAGGTGTGGCGGCCGGGCCGGCCGCTACTCCTGATTCCCGCCGCGGTTGCCGCTTACCGCCTGCTCCGACCAAGCCCACAAGCGCTGCGCCAGTTCCCGGTCCAGCGCCTGTGCCGACGGCGCGGCTTCGCTGCAATCCATGAAATACCTTCCGCTGACCTTTTCCACTTCTGGCGAGCTGGCGAGATACACCGGTGTGCGCGCGCCGATCTCCACCGCATCGCCTTGCATGTCGAATCCCGCGCGCAGCAGCTTGGTGCCGATCACGCCCGGATGCAGGCTGTTCGAGGCGAGCCAGGGTTCGCGCCGCGCCAGCTCGTTCGCGAACAGCGCGTTAGCCAGTTTGGAATTGGCATAGGCGTGATAGCCGTCGAAGCGCTGTGCGCTGTTCATGTCGTCGAACAGGATGCGCCCGCTCGTATGTACCATCGAGCTGACCGTGACCACGCGCGGCGCGGCAGATTCTCTCAGCAGCGGCAGCAGCAGACTGGTGAGCAGGAAGTGTGCAAGGTGATTCACCGCCAGTGTCATCTCGAAGCCGTCGCGCGTCGTCCTGCGCTCGGTCATGTAGACCCCGGCGTTGTTGATCAGCACATCCAGCCGGCGCATACGCCGGGTGAGTTCATGCGCCATGCGCGCCACGCCGGCAAGATCGCTCAGATCGGCGCACGCCATATGCAGCAGCGAGGCGAGTGGCACGGCGGTGCGTATCCCGTGGCAGGCGCGCATCACCTTTTCTTCGTCGCGCCCGTGCAGCACAAGTTCGTGCCCCTGCCGCGCCAGTTCCTTTGCGGTCGCCAGGCCGATGCCGTCGGTCGCGCCGGTGATAAGTATCGTCTTCGTCATCAGTCGATGACCTCGAAACCGGAGTAGTCGCCGTCGGCCGGACCGATCTCGACCTGCTCCACATGCGCCCGCTCCGGCCCGCGTTTCGCCCAGCGCACGATGGCCTCCACCGCCGCCGGTTCGCCCTGCACCACGGCCTCCACCGCGCCGTCGCTGCGGTTGCGCACCCAGCCCGAGATTCCCTGAAACCGGGCCTCGCGCTGCATGGACTGGCGGAAGAACACGCCCTGCACGCGGCCGTAGATAAGCAAGTGCCGCGTTATCTCCGGGGGATGAACGGACATTCCGAGCCTCCTGGGATTGGGTGAACATTAGTCCGCATCGGCTAAACTCGGACGATGCGGTCCGCATGCTGCCGGTCCAGATTCCGGCCTGCGCTCAATGCTAGCAGCCACAGACAGGAATGCAAACATTGCGCGCCCGATCTTCGCCCGCGCCCGGGCGGCGGCGTGTGCAATGGGCAAAACATTTCAACTCCGGTACATTTCGGTCTGC
>JBQGEN010000203.1:0-11044 GCA_052039615.1 Sideroxyarcus sp.
GCAGTGGAGCTACCCGGCACAGCGCTTCGGCTACCGCCTCGCCAAGTATGTGGGGCTGTTCCGTGCACAGACGGCGCGGCCGCCCGCCACCGTGGGCAAGCCGCCCATCGTGGCGAAGGTGATCCATTTCGTGAACAAGCCGATGCCCAAGGTGCCGAGCCGGACTGCGCGTGCGCTGCTCGACATCGAGGACAACACCGTCGTCCCGGTGATCCGCGACCCGCGCAAGGCGGGCGAAGACAGCGAGGCGGTGTTCTATTTCCCCGGCTGCGGCTCGGAGCGGCTGTTTTCCGAGGTCGGCCTGGCAACGCAGGCGATGCTGTTCGACCTCGGCGCCACCACGGTGCTGCCGCCCGGCTACCTGTGCTGCGGCTATCCGCAGACCTCGGCCGGATTCGAGAACAAGGGCAGCCAGATAACGACCGACAACCGCGTGTTGTTCCACCGCGTGGCGAACACGCTGAACTATCTCGACATCAAGACCGTACTGGTTTCATGCGGCACCTGCATGGACCAGTTGCTGCAATACCAGTTCGACAAGATCTTCCCCGGCTGCCGCCTGCTCGACATCCATGAGTACCTGCTGGAGAAGGGTGTGAAGCTCGAAGGCGTACAGGGTACGCGCTTCCTGTACCACGATCCCTGCCACACGCCGATGAAGACCTATTCGCCGATCAAGGTGGCGAACCAGCTGATGGGCACCGACGTCCTCCTGAACGAGCGCTGCTGCGGCGAGGCCGGCACGTTCGCGCTGACCCGGCCGGACATCGCCACCCAGGTGCGCTTCCGCAAGGAAGAGGAGCTGCGCAAGACGGCCGGCGCCTTGCGCGCCGACGGCAACAATGACAAGCTGACGATACTGACCTCCTGCCCGGCCTGCCAGCAGGGTTTGTCGCGCTATGCCGACGATGTGCATGCCGACGTCGATTACATCGTGGTGGAGATGGCCAGGCGACTGCTCGGCCCCGACTGGCTCAACGATTATGTCGCCAAGGCCAATCACGGCGGCATCGAGCGCGTACTACTCTGAGAAACGATCATGCTGCCACTGGAACCCATCGACGATCTCGCCCGGCCCGCGTTCAAGGATGAGGCATCCTGCGCGAAATGGCTGGGCCAGCTGCAGCTGACCAACCTGAATCTGGCACAGGGCACGCTGCGCACGCAACTGGACGAGTTCAACCGCTATCCGTTGCGCGGCAAGGAGCGTTTGCACACGCTGGAGACATTGCGCGAAACGGTCGCCTCAGTACAAGCGGATTACGCAAAGAAGCTGTTCGGCAAGAAGCTGCCGCTCGCCGACGAAGAATTTGCCTCGCTGATCGCCCTGTCCGCGCTGTGGCAGAGCATGGCCAACGGCTACCTGCGCTGCCTGGGTGATTCGTCGCTGGCCGCCGAAAGCGCCTTGGTGGGCCATCGCTGCCTGCTGTACAGCGGCGCCCAGCTCGGCGAGTTTCTGCGCGCTGGTTGCGAGCCGGACGGCAATTCCTGGCAACGCTTGCATGCGATCTACGCACATATCGAAGGGCTGGGACTGCAACAACAGCCTGTCACGGACAAGCTCAACCGCGGCGCGCTCGCCACCTCCTGCCGCACGCTGTACGCCAAGCCCCTACTGCTGCATCGCGCGCGCCTGATCGGGCTGACGCGCGGCCAGTGGCATATCGTGGATCGTTGGCTGGAACATTGGGGCGACGCCCTCAGCATCGAACCGCGCTGCAGCATGAGCCGGGAAGACGCGCCGCCGCTGGCGGTCGATCTGGCAGGAACGTCCGGGCTGATCCCGGTACGGCGCGCCAATTCCGCCGCCAGCATGCGTTTCATGGCGATGGTCCCGTTGTCCAAGCTGATCCGCGTCAAGACCATCCTGCTGCAGCAGGGGCAGTCCACCCGCCAGCTGGAACTGGGCGACGAACTGAACAGCAAGGACTGCATCGACCTGCTCAATCGCCTGCACGCCTGCTGGTGCGAACATCGCGACGAAGCGCTGGCGGACGAACCGCGCGCCGCTCCGCTCGTACAACTGTGCAGCGGTCTGGAGAGCATCTACGCGCACATCGCGCGCAAGCCGTTCAAGCGACCGAGCATCGTCGGCATCGCGGACAAGGAGGCGCAGAAACAGATCGAGACCTTCGGCCGCGTGCTGGACGAGACGGATCGCCACAATCTGGCCGAACTCGGTTTCCTGGTCGATGAATGGCTGGTGGAAGAGGACGGATTGCTGCATGCACGCCTGCTGCGCAAGACGAAATCCAGCGCGCGCCTGGGCGTCAACCAGATCGTGTGCGTGCACACACCGGACGTGGCCGCGTACCGGGTCGGCGTGACGACGCTGGTCAGCGTCACCCGTAGCGGCCAGCTCTACATCGGCGTGCGTTATCTGCCAGGCAACCCGCAGGCCGTCATCGCCCGCGGCAGCCCGAGCGGCAACCTGCTCTCGGGCGCGGCTGCGGCACTGATCCTGCCGGAGATGGCGAACCTGCGCATCCCCGCCAGCCTCCTGTTGCCACGCGACTGGTTCGCTGCCGGACGCGGCCTCGAACTGGCCCTGCCGGAAAACCCAAAACAGGCCATCGCGCTGGGCATCAGCGTGGAAAAAGGCCACGACTACGAACGCGCGAGCTTCACCCTCAAGAGTTAGCTTCCGCCCAGCGGCGCTTCGCCGGAAACACGATGCTGAAGGTGCTGCCCTTGCCTTCCTCGCTGGCGACATCGAATTGCGCCTGGTGGCGAATGACGACGTGTTTGACGATGGCCAATCCCAGGCCGGTGCCGCCGGTCTCGCGCGAGCGGCTGCGGTCCACGCGGTAGAAGCGTTCCGTCAGGCGCGGGATGTGCTGCGGAGCGATGCCGATACCGCTGTCCTTCACGCTGAACTTCAGCTGCCCGTCCGTCGTATCCTCCCAGCGCAACACGATGTCGCCGCCATGCGGGGTGTAGCGAATGGCATTGGTGACCAGGTTGCCGAAGGCGCTGTGCAGTTCATTGGTGTTGCCGCTGAGCGGCGCCTGGCTTTCGATCTCCAGCCTGAGCCGATGCTGGCCCCTGCTCAACGACAACCCCTCATTGAGCAGGGTGCGCATCAACTGCGGCACCTCGACCCGCTCCTCCTGCATGGCGTTCTGCGCGTTCTCCAGCCGCGACAGGGTGAGCAGATCGTCCACCAGACTTTCCATGCGGACGGTCTGCTCACCCATCAGTTGCAGGGCACGGCGCGCCATGTCGTTCTCCAGATCCGCCATGTCCTGCAGGGTCTCGACAAAGCCGTTGACAACGGTCAGCGGGGTGCGCAGTTCGTGCGAGACATTGGCGACGAAGTCGCGGCGCATGGTCTCGATGCGCTCCAGATGGGTGATGTCGCGGCTGATCAGCAGGCGTTTGTCGGCGCCGTAAGCGATGAGCTTGACGGAGAGCACCAGACCGCCGTGACGCAAATCACGCAGCACCAGCGGTTCGGCGAAATTCTTCATCGCCAGGTACTGCACGAACTGGGGCTGACGCGCGAGATAGGTGATCTGCTGCCCGATGTCGCGGCCGCCATCCAGCCCGAAGTGACGCTCGGCCAGCGGGTTGCACCATTCGATGCGGTCCGCCTCGTTCAGGATCACCACCCCCTCGGGCAGCGCCGACGTGGCTTGCTCCATCTGGAGCAGGGCGGCGGCGTGCTGGGCGCGTTCCTGGCGATGCTGCCGGATCAGCTTGTCGAGCCGCGAAAAGACCTCTTCCCACTGGCCGGAGCCGTCCGGAACATCCCGCGCCTCGGGATCGGCCAGCCAGCGGTCGAACGCGGCAAGATTGCGCAGATGGAAAAACAGCCGCAGCGACATGCCGATGGCGAAGAACAGCGCGGCAGCCAGCGCGCCAGCCACCGCCCACACCAGCAGGGCGAGCAAGAACAGGAAGAAGGGATAGACGAAGGCGCGTTGCCAGAAATCGCTCACTGCAGGACCTCAAGAATTTTCTGGCGGCATTATACGGGGTGGCGCGCAGCGCGAGTCGGTCGCCGGCGCTATTCCCGCGAGAACCGATAGCCGCTGCCGCGCACGGTCTGCACCAGGACGTCCAGTCCGCAAGGCTCCAGCGCCTGGCGCAGACGGCGGATGTGGACATCGACAGTGCGTTCCTCCACGAACACATGGTCGCCCCAGACCTGGTCGAGCAGCTGCGCGCGGCTGTACACGCGCTCGACATGGGTCATGAAGAAATGCAGGAGGCGGAATTCGGTCGGCCCCAGTTCGATATTCTGGCCCCTGGCGCTGACGCGATGCGTGGTCGGCGACAGTTCCAGACCGGCAACGCGCACCGTCTCGTCGCTCATCTGCGGCGCGCGGCGGCGCAGCACGGCGCGGATGCGCGCCATCAGTTCGCGCGGCGAGAACGGCTTGGTGATGTAATCGTCGGCGCCCGATTCCAGACCGAGTATCTTGTCACGCTCGTCGGTGCGCGCGGTCAGCATGATGATGGGGATGTCGCGCGTGCGCTGGTCGGCGCGCAAACGGCGCGCCAGTTCGATCCCGGAAGCCCCGGGCAACATCCAGTCGAGCAGGATGAGGTCGGGCAAGGCACGGTTGATCTGGGCCAGCGCCGCCTCAGAGTCATATGCCTGGATCGCGCGAAAGCCGCATTGCGCCACATTGAAGGCCAGCAGTTCCTGAATCGCCGGTTCGTCTTCCACCAGCAGGATGTTCGCCGTCGTCATCTTTTCTCCATCTCTTTGTGCAGATTGGCGACGATGGTATGAAAGAATTGTGACAGCAGCATGACAGTCAGGCGGGGGGATGCGGGTGATGCGTGATGCCGTGCCTGCCGATCAGATTCGGCGCCAGCGACCCGAGCAGCATGCCGCACAGGCTCGACAGCAGACCGACCAGCTGCGGCGGCCAGTACGTGTCGGGTTGCATGACCTCCATCGACAGCCAGGAACCCAGGCCCAGCGCAATGGCAAGATAGGCACCCTGATTGTTGGCGCGTTTCCAGTACAGGCCGAAAACCAGCGGCACAAAAGCGCCCACCAGCGTGATCTTGTAGGCGTTCTCGACCATGTGGAAGATGCTCGATTCCGAATTCAGGGCGAACCACAGCACCATCCCGCCAAAGGTCAGCAGGATAATGCGCATGGTGCGCAGCATCTGCTGGTCGCTCATGTGCCTGAGCGCGAAGTGCTTGAGGATGTTCTCGGTAAACATCGCCGCGGGGGCGAGCAGGGTCGCCGAGGCAGTACTCATGATGGCCGACAGCAGCGCGCCAAAAAACAGCACCTGCGCGTACAACGGCGTATGGCCGGCAATCAGGCTGGGCAGGATCATCTGCGAATCGCTTCCGAGCAGCTCGTTGAACAGTCCGGGATCGATCAGCATTGCGGAGTAAGCCAGAAACATCGGGATGAAAGCGAAGGCGAAATAGAGCACGCCCCCCAGCACGGAACCGCGCACCGCCGTCTTCTCGTTTTTGGCGGAAGTCATGCGCTGGAACACGTCCTGTTGCGGGATGGAGCCCAGCATCATGGTCAATGCCGCCCCGATGAAGGGAAGCCACACCTCCATCCCGCCGCTGGGCAGCAACTGCAGCTTGCCGCTCGCCTGCGCATGGCTCACCACGTGGCCCACGCCGCCCGCCTCGCCGCCGATCATGGCAGCGATCAGCAGCATCGCCGCCATGATCACCGTCATCTGCACAAAGTCGAGCAGGGCCACCGACCACATTCCGCCGAACATGGTGTAGGCAAGCACCACGCTCACCCCGATGACCATGCCGGCCTGCGTGGTCACCGCCCCGTCGCTGACCACGTTGAACACCAGCCCCAACGCGACCACCTGCGCCGACACCCAACCCAGATAGGAGATCATGATGCACACCGACATGACCAGTTCGACGACACGATTGTAGCGGGCACGGTAGTAGTCGCCGATGGTGAGCAGATTCATGCGATACAGCAGCGGCGCAAAGAACAGCCCGGCCAGGATCAGGCACATGCTGGCGCCGAACGGATCGGCAACCACGCCGCCCAACCCCTCCTGCACGAACGTCGCGGAGATGCCCAGCACCGTCTCGGCGCCGAACCATGTGGCGAACACCGTCGCCGTGACCACGGGCAAGGGCAGATTGCGCCCCGCCACAACGAAATCGCGGGAATTGTGCACCCGCGTCGAGGCATACAGGCCGATACCGATGGAAAGCAGCAGATAGAGAACGACGAACCAGATCAACATGGGGCGGATATTTCGCTGACTCAATGACGGCGATTATTCTAGCAGCGTTCGCCAAAACGGGAAGGCCGCCGAAGCTCGGCGGCCTTCCCGTTCAGTCTTGCGTTCCTCGCGGCTACACCGTATCCGAATCCGGGGTTTCGTTGAGCTGCGACAAGGCCTCTCTCGAGAGCTTGAACGAAAGCAGGGTCAACAAGCCCGATATGACGCTGACCCCGAGCAGTTGGTCAGGGTTGGCCATGCCCAATGAGATCGCCACCAGCTCCGTGCTGATGACGCAGATTACTATCGCGTTTACAACCAGCGTGATGATGATCATTACGTGCGCCCCAAACTAAGCGAAACATGGATGGTGCGACTGTAACAAGATGAATCCACATCAACAATATGCCTTAAGGCCTAGATACGGGCATATATATTCCGGCCACCAGGATTAGGCCGTAGCTCCCCTCACCCCTCGCGCAACTGTCTTTCCGCCGCCTCCAGCGTAACCGGCTGCCCGAGCAGCATGAGCACGTCGCCCGCGCGCAGCACCATGTCGCCCGAGGGCTGGCTGCCTTCCACGTTGTGGCGGCGCACGGCATTCACCTCGACATTGAGCTTGTCCAGTTCCATTTCATCCAGGCGCCTGCCGACGGCAGCATCGCCCTCGTTGAGCAGCACGTTGTAAAAACGGGGCTGCAGGCTCTCCGCATCCGCGTCCACCGGCTCTGGTGGCGGCGCGGAACGGAAATAGCCGCTGAACATGCTGTAACGTTTGGCGCGCGCCTCCTGGATGTAGCGGATGACGCGACTGAGCGGCACGCCGGACAGCAATAAGGCCTGCGACGCGAGCATGATGCTGCCTTCGGTGACTTCGGCCACCACTTCGGCCGCCCCCGCCTGTTTCAAGGCCGCGATGTGAGTGTCGTCGGCGGTACGCACCACCACCGGCAGTTCCGGGCGCGCCGCCTGCACGTGGTGCAATATCTTGAGCGCGGAGTGTTTGTCGTCGTAGGTGATGGCCAGCGCCTTAGCCCGCATCAGGCCGGCGGCCTGCAATACTTCATTTTTGCCGGCATCACCATACACCACCTTCTCCCCCGCCACTGCCGCCTCGCGCACGCGACGCGAGTCCAGATCGAGCGCGATGAAGCTGATGCCTTCCCCGGTCAGGAACTTCGCCAGCGCCTGTCCGCTGCGCCCGTAGCCGCAGATGATGATGTGCTGCTTGCTCGCCATGCTGGTCACGGCGATCTGGTGCATCTGCATGGCGCGGTTCATCCATTCTTCCGGCGACAGCCGGCGCACGATGGCCTCGGCGTGCTGGATCAGGAACGGCGCGAAGAGCATGGACAGCAGCATGGCGGCCAACACGTTCTGCATCACGTCATGCGGCAACAACTGCACATTGCCTGCCAGCGTCAGCAGCACGAAACCGAATTCGCCCGCTTGCGCCAGCCCCAGACCGGTGCGCAGCCCCGTTCCCCACTCGCCCGCGAAGGCGCGCACCAGCAAGGCCACCACGGCCGCCTTGAACGGAAGCAGGATGAGCAACAACAGCAGCACCCATCCCCAGCCGGCGACCACCGTGCCCAGGTCGAGCATCATGCCGATAGTGACGAAGAACAGGCCGAGCAACACGTCGCGGAACGGCTTGATGTCCTCTTCCACCTGGTAGCGGTATTCGGTCTCGGAGATCAGCATGCCTGCAACGAACGCGCCCAGCGCGAGCGACAGTCCGGAGAGCTCGGTGAGCCAGGCCATGCCGAGGGTGAACAGCAGCACGTTGAGCATGAACAGCTCGGAGGATTTCTGGCCCGCCACCAGGTGGAACCAGGGGCGCAACAACTTCTGGCCAAAGGTCAGCAACGCCGCCAGCAGGATGGCGGCCTTGAGCATGGCGATGGCGATTGTGCCGCCCAGCCCGTCACCGCTCTCCGCCAGCGCCGGGATGACGATGATGAGCGGCACCACCGCCAGATCCTGGAACAGCAGCACGCCCATGATCTTCTGGCCGTGCGGCGCATTCAGCTCGGCGCGCTCGACCAGCATCTTGCTGACGATGGCGGTGGAGGACATTGCCAGGATGCCGCCCAGGGCGAGTCCCGCATGCCAGTCCAGCCCGAAGAACAGCGAGGAGAGCATGACCAGCAGCATGGTGGCCGCGACCTGCGCCGTGCCCAGGCCGAACACCAGGCGCTGCATGGCGCGCAGGCGCGACAGGCTGAACTCGAGGCCGATGCTGAACATCAGGAATACCACGCCGAACTCGGCAAGATGGCGCGTCTCCGGCGCATCGGGGATCCAGCCCAAGGCATGCGGGCCGATCATGATGCCGACCAGCAAGTAGCCCAGCATCGCGGGCAAGCGCAGGATGCGGCACAGCACCACCACGCCGACGGCGACGGCCAACAAAATGAGTATCAAATGGAGTGAGCTGCCCATGGTTCGATGATGCCACATTTTCAAAAAATCTCCGCCCCCAAACGGCACTGTTATAATTCGGCGCATGAATAAACCACTCTCCATCGCACCCCACGCACTCGACCTCGCGCGTCAGGTGCTAAACATCGAAGCCGATGCCGTCAAGGCGCTCGTGCAGCGCGTCGACGACAATTTCCTGCAGGCGCTTAATCTCATCCTCGCCTGCAAAGGACGCGTCATCGTCAGCGGCATGGGCAAGTCCGGCCACATCGCGCGCAAGATCGCGGCGACCATGTCCAGCACGGGCACCCCCGCCTATTTCGTGCATCCGGGCGAAGCCAGCCACGGCGACCTCGGCATGGTCACCGCGCAAGATGTGGTCATCGCTCTCTCCTATTCCGGCGAGAGCGAGGAACTGCTCACCATCGTGCCAGCCATCAGACGCCAGGGTGCGCACCTGATCAGTCTCACCGGCAACCCGAGATCCAGTCTGGCGCTGGCTGCGGATGTGCACCTCAACGGCTCGGTGGCACAGGAGGCCTGCCCGATGGGACTCGCCCCCACCGCCAGCACCACCGCCGCACTCGCCTTGGGTGACGCGCTTGCCGTCGCCCTGCTCGACGCCAAGGGCTTCGGCGAGGACGATTTCGCGCGTTCGCACCCCGGCGGCAGCCTGGGCCGGCGCCTGCTGACCCGCGTGCGCGACATCATGCATGCCAACGCCAGCGTGCCCGCGGTGCACGAAGGCGCGACCCTGGCCGATGCCGTGCTGGAAATCTCGCGCAAGGGCTTGGGCATGACCGCCATCGTGGATGACGGCAAACACCTGCTGGGGATCTACACCGATGGCGACCTGCGCCGCACACTGGAAAAGAAACTGGATTTCAGCACCACCCCGGTCAGCACGGTAATGTCGCGCAATCCGCGCAGCATCGATCCCGATGCGCTGGCGGTCGAGGCCGTGCAGTTGATGGAGCAGTACAACATCAACCAGTTGCCGGTGGCTGACGCGAACAACAGGCTGGTCGGGGCGCTGAACATGCTCGACCTGTTGAAGGCCAAGGTCATCTGATGTCGCTCGCTGCAAGGATCAAGCCGCTGCGGCTCGTCGCCTTCGACGTCGACGGCGTGCTCACCGACGGCGGACTCTACCTTTCCGATTCCGGCGAGGAGTTCAAGCGTTTCAATTCGCTCGACGGCCACGGCCTGAAGATGCTCAAGGCCTCGGGCGTGGAACTCGCCATCATCACCGGGCGCACTTCGCGTTGCGTCGAGTTGCGCGCGAAGAACCTCGGCATCACGCGGCTGTACCAGGGCGTGGAGGACAAGCTCGCAGTGATGCAGTCGCTGCTGGCGGACATGAATCTCGCGCCGGAAGCCGCAGCCTTCATGGGCGATGACGTGGTCGACCTGCCGGTGCTGCGCCGCGTCGGACTGGCGCTGAGCGTGCCTGATGCACCCCAGGTGGTGCGCGACCACGCGCATTACGTCAGCCAGCGCGATGCCGGGCACGGGGCGGTACGCGAAGTGTGCGAGCTGATCCTCGGCGCGCAGGGCACGCTGGACGCGCAGCTGGCGCCCTATCTGAGATAATGAACAGGTCCGGCTTCATCGATAAGGCGCGCGTATGGCTACCGCTGCTGCCCTTGCTGCTGCTGCTGCTCGGCACGTACTGGCTGAACCAGCAGGTCCAGCCGTTGCCGCAGACCCAGAGCCAGCAGCGTCATGATGTCGATTTCGTCATTGACAACCTTTCCGCAATCACGCTGAACATTCAGGGCCGGCCCCGTTTCACACTCGCCGCCGAAAGGATGTGGCATTACCCGGACGACGACACCACTCATCTGCAGATGCCGCAGCTCGCCAGCCTCTATTCCAGCCGCCCGCCGGTGCTCACCTCGGCGCAGACCGGCATGATCTCCAGCAAGGGCGACGAGGTGTTCCTGTTTGACGAGGTGCGCGTGGTGCGCCCCGCCATGGGCGACGTCGGCGAACAGCGCTTCGACACCGATTACCTGCATGTCATCCCCGAGCGCGACTGGGCCGAGACCGACCAGTCGGTGGTGATGACCAGCCAGTACAGCGTGATCCGTGCCGTCGGCATGGAGCTCGATAACGAAGAACGCACGGCCAAGCTGCTGTCGCGCGTCAGAGCCTTCCATGAGACGGCTCGCCAGTAACGCTGCCCTGTTCGGACTGCTGCTGCTGGCATGGAGCGGCTTGCTGCGCGCCGAGAATGCGGATCGCGACAAGCCCATCCATCTGGAATCCGATCGCGTCACCATCGATGACGCGCAGCAGCTCAGCGCGTTCGAGGGCAAGGTCCATCTGACCCAGGGCACGCTTGTCATCAGCGCCGACAAGATTGTGGTGACGCGGGACAAACGCGGCCACAAACATTGCACCGCCACCGGCAACCCCGCCAGTTTCCG
>JBQGEN010000204.1:0-19047 GCA_052039615.1 Sideroxyarcus sp.
GCTTGGCGCTTCCGAAACGCCCCGGCAGGTTTTTCGTGTTTTATCTGCCCACCGCACGCGGCTCGCCCGCATTTGCCTTTTATTCGGCCCGCGCCCGGCCGGGCGCACCGGTGGCGGTGCCGCTGCGCTGGGACGAACTCGGTCCCGCTCTGCATTCCGACCACTACACGGTGGAGACGCTGCCGCGGCGCCTCGGGGCGTTGAAGGCGGACCCGTGGGAAGATTTCTTCGAGGCGGCCGTGCCGTTGGGGGTGGGGATGTTGAAGGCGGTTGGGGTCAAAACTAGGAAAGGCTGATTTGACCTGAATAAGTCCGTTCGCCCTGAGCTTGTCGAAGGGCATCTCGTTAAGCTTGTTGAACTGATTAAGCCCTCCATTCATGGTTCGACAAGCTCACCACGAACGGAGGACTTAATCAGGCGGGGGCAGGAAGGAGGTACATGATGTCTATACGCGCAATGTGGAAAGGCGTGATCCATTTCGAGGCGATCCGGGTGCCGGTGAAGCTGTACGGCGCGGTCGAGGATCGCAACGTGCACTTCCGCCTGCTGCACCGGCAGGATCTGGAGCCGGTGCATCAGCACCTGATCAATCCGGAGACCGACGAGGTCGTCCCCCGCGAGAACACCGCCCGTGCCTACATCACCGAATCCGGCGACCGCGTGCTGCTGAACGCGGCGGAGCTGGAGGTGCTGGAGCCGGAGCCCTCGCGCGACATCGAGATACTCGGCTTCCTCCCCCTGCATCTGATCGATCATCGCTGGTACAGCCGCCCCTATTACCTGGGGCCGGACGAGGACAGCGCGGAGTTCTTTGCGCTGGCCGATGCCATGGAGGGCATGCAGGTGGAAGGTCTGGCGCGTTGGGTGATGCGCAACAAATCCCATGTCGGTGCTCTGCAGTTGTATCAGGGATATCCGATGCTGATGTCGCTGCACCACACCGAAGAGGTCATCCCGGTGGAATCGCTTGCGGCACCCGAGGGGCCGCCGCTGGACAAGCGCGAACTGGGAATGGCGCGACAATTGATCGAGATGCTTGATTCGGAGTTTCAGCCGCAGGAGTTTCACGACGAATTCCGCGAGCGCGTGCTCGAGATGCTGGCGGCCAAGGCGAAGGGCAAGAAGGTGAAAAAACGCGCGCCGGTACAGCGTGAAAAAAGCGTGGACATCAGTCAGGCACTGGCGGCCAGCATCGAGCAGGTGCGCAAACGTGCGTAGGGAGTACTGAACAACTCCTCCGTTCGTGGTGCACCCGCAGGGGGTAGGCCGTGGCTGTATGGGACATGCGTCCCGACAGCACACGCACAGCCTGTCGAACCATGAACGGAGGAGTGGAGGAGATAAAGAGATTGCAGAACTCGCCCTTCGACAGGCTCAGGGCAAACGGATCTATCCAGTGTTCCCCTTAGGTGCAACACGAGAAAAGGTGGTGTGACATGAACAAAGACGACACGAGTCAAGTAGAGGAAGAGGAACTGGAAGACGAGCAGCCCCACGCCTTCTGGTCGGGGATCGTTGCGTTCGGCCTGGTGAGCCTCCCGGTCAGCCTGTTTCCCGCCCATGGCGGAAAACTCGCGCTGAGGATGGTGGACGCCAACGGCAACCTGCTCAAGCGCGAGTTTTATTGCGAACACGACAACCGCGCGCTGGAGAAGGACGACATCGTGCGCAGCTACGAGATCGAGAAGTACCACTACGTGGTGGTCGAAGACGAAGAACTGGAGGCGCTGGAGCCGAAGCGGTCGCGCGAGATCGATTTGAAACGCTTCGTCCCGCTCAGTGCGATCAACCCGGTCTATTTCGAACGCGCCTATTATCTGGTGCCGGATGGCGACACGACCAAGGCCTACCGCCTGCTGGCCAAGAGCATGGAGGACGAGCAGCGCGCCGGCATCGCCACCTTTGTGATGCACGGCAAGGATTACCTGGTGGCGATCATCGCGCAAGACGGCATCCTGCGCGCGGAGACGCTGCGCTTTCACGACGAACTGCGCACGCCCGATCAGGTCGGACTGCCCGCGCGCCAGCCCGCAGACAAGAAGGCCGTGGAGAAGATGCGCGCGGCCATCAAAAAGCTGACGCACAAGCAGTTCGATCCCGGCCAGTTGAGCGACCAGCAAGCCCGGACTCTCAAGCAACGCATCGAGGCGAAGCTGAAATCCGGTGCCGACGTGCTTAAGGCGCCGGAGGAAGCCGAAGCGGCCGAAGACGCGAGCAACGTGATCGATCTGATGCAGGTGCTCAAGCAACGCCTGCAGGGACGAGGCTCAAAAACAACCGACCATCATCCGGAAAAACCGGGGCGCTCGCCGGCCAAAGGGAAGCCGCACAGCGGCAACAAACCTCACACACGGAAAGGAGCATGATCATGTCTACCAGCACCGTAAAACTGCATCGGGTGCTTCGTGCACCGCCCGAAAGGATCTATCGCGCTTTCCTCGATGCCGATGCGATGGCCAAATGGCTGCCGCCGCACGGCTTCACCTGCAAGGTCCACCAGCTGGACGCCAGGGTCGGCGGCAGCTACCGGATGTCGTTCACGAATTTCTCCACCGGCCACAGCCACTCTTTCGGCGGAAAGTACCTGGAACTGGTTCCGAACGAACGCATACGCAACACGGACAGGTTCGACGACCCCAACCTGCCCGGGGAAATGCAGACGACCGTTTCCATGCGGCCGGTATCGTGCGGGACCGAACTGGACATCGTGCAGGAAGGGATCCCGGAAGCCATTCCGCAGGAAGGCTGCTATCTGGGCTGGCAGGAATCGCTCACGCTGCTCGCGCAGCTCGTCGAGGCGGAGATACCCGAATGACCGGGGCACGCCCGGCCTTCCGCCAAAGAGATATTCGCACCTCCGCACAAAAGACCTTGCCGGCGCAAGGAATAGAGGGGGATAATGCGCGCAGTTTTTAGAAAAGCTATTAAATAAAAGGCAAACCTATTGAAAAGTAGGGACGCAAAGTTTCCGGTCTAAGGAGCCTGCCGGCTCTATGACAGCGGGACTGCCGGTAGCCATGTCACCCCGCGAGTGGTTTCCGTCAGCGCCTTCCGTCCTGCCGAAATTTGCGTCCTCCTGCCCGATGGTGTTTGCGAAGGAGGAACATGCAATTCAACATCAAGAGCAGCGAAGTCTGGCTGCTGCTGGTCGTTTCCTTGATGGCGCTCGGCGCCAATCTCCCCCCCGACATGCTCGGAGTCGATCGCAATCTATTGCTGATCACACTGACGGTGACCGTGTTCCTCGCGCTGTTCCGCTACCTCAAGTTGATGCTGTTCATCACGGTGTCGATACTGGCTATCGGCGCCAACCTGCCGGACCAGCTGGCCACCTCGCTCGGCATGAGCAGGACAGTCATGATCTGGGCCTCCGGCGTGCTGGTGGTGGTGGCGTTGATGTACAAGCTGTATCACCAGCGCAAACCGGAGGGTGAGACGGCGGACGAGAACAGGCTCGACGCGACCATGGAAGCGCCGATGGAAGTCAGTCACATACGCGACACCATCGATTCCAGACTCTCGGTCATTTCCGCCATCCGCAACGGCGACTTTGCCGCGCTGCATCAGTTGCTCATCTCCGATGTGGAGGTCAACTTCAGCCAGGACGGCCAGATCCCGATCTTCGTGGCCACCGAGAAGGGCAATGTCGATATCGTCCTGCTGTTGCTGGTCCACGGCGCGAAACTCCGGGTGAGGAACCAGCATGGACTGACGCCCTCCGACCTTGCCCTCAAGCTCAGATACTCGCGCGTCGCAAAGATCCTCCTTTACGCCGAAACGCAGAACATCGCCATCCAGAACCAGGCTGTCTATTCGACCCAGCAGACGCGGAAGATGGCGGTCCTGTTCGCCGACATTTGCGGAAGCACGTCCCTGTACGACCGCTTCGGGAACGAGGTTGCGCTGAACATGATCACCCGCACGCTGAACCTGCTGAAACAGGAGGTCGCCAGACACCGGGGCACCATGATCAAGACGATCGGGGACGAGGTCATGTGCACTTTCCCGAACGCCCTGTGGGCGGCCGAGGCTGCCCGCGCCATGCATCTTGCGGTCGACGGCGAGAAGCCCGGCGGCGAGCATCCGATCGCTGTCCGCATCGGACTCCATTTCGGCGATGTCATTCTCAAGGCCAACGATGTATTCGGCGATACCGTGAATGTCGCCGCGCGCATCGCCTCGATCACGCGGGCGCGGCAGACCATGACCACACAGGAAGTCATCGACGTCCTCCCCGCGGAATCAGGTCACAAGGCGGTTCCCGTCACCCGTGCGTCGTTCCGCGGCAAGCAGGATGCGCTGGACGTGTTCCAGCTCTTGTGGGAGCCGGAAGGTTCGCAGTCGAGCCGGATCGGCGACCCGACATCCCGCAGACTGGAACCGAGCGGCGAGAATCCGTCCGTCGCTCTGCCAGGAGCGCCGCGGCGAATGGACCTTGCGCAAGCGAACGCCTGAACGGAAGCCCTCGCAGGTACAAGCCCGGCGCTGCCGGGCTTTTTCTTGTCCGGACACCTGAGCCGGGCCAGGGCTTGGGTTAAAATCCGCACAGCTTCCGTGCAACCATTCCCCGACCCACTTTGATTCCCGCTCCCTCTTCTCCAATCCGCATCGCACACCTGCGCCAGCGCCTGCACGATCTAGGCGCCAAACCGTGCCACGAAGATCGCCTGCTGCGCGGCTGGAGCCAGGTCTGCTCGTACGACAGGAAGGGCAGCCCGGCAGAGACTTTCTTTCCGGCGGCGCTGCGCCGCGAGTTGCCCGCGATCGAGGCGGAATTGAACGGTCTGGCGCGCCTGCATGGCGAATACCCGGCCAACTGTCATGGAAGCCATGACAGTTCCCCCTCCCCAACCCTCCCCCGCCGGGCGGGAGAGGGAGCAAACGTCGCGCTAGGCGCATCTTCCAATGACGATGAGGTCGCACGGCTGCTGGTCGAACTGCATGACGGCCAGATGGTGGAGAGCGTGCTGCTGCCGCGCGGCGGTCTGTGCGTTTCGACGCAGGTGGGGTGTGCCGTGGGCTGCGTGTTCTGCATGAGCGGCCGCGCCGGTCTTCTGCGCCAGCTCGGCAGCGCCGAGATCGTGGCGCAGGTGGTGCTCGCGCGCCGTCGCCGCGCCGTGAGCAAGGTGGTGTTCATGGGCATGGGCGAACCGGCGCACAATCTCGACAACGTGATGGAGGCGATCGAGCTGCTGGGTACGCAGGGCAACATCGGGCACAAGAATCTGGTGCTGTCGACGGTGGGGGATGTGCGGGTGTTCGAGCGGTTGATGAACTCCCCGCCCTCTCCCCAACCCTCTCCCGCAAGCGGGAGAGGGAGCAATCGAGAAGTGCAATCTTCAATTCCTGCAGTCAAGCCCGCGCTCGCCCTTTCGCTGCACAGCACCGATGCGGCGCTGCGCGCCAGGCTGCTGCCCAACGCGCCGCGCATCCCGGTGGAAGAGCTGGCGGAGCGCGCGGAGGCGTATGCGCGCGCCTCCGGTTATCCGGTGCAATACCAATGGACATTGATCGAGGGCGTGAACGACAGCGATGCCGAGGTGGAACGCATCGCCCGGCTGCTCTCCGGCAAGTACGCGATCATGAACTTCATCCCCTTCAACGAAGTCGATGGACTCGCCTATCGCCGCCCTCCGCCCGAGCGCATCGCGTCCATGGCGCACGCGCTCAATCGGCAAGGCATCTACTCCAGAGTGCGCGACTCGGCGGGACAGGAGATTGAAGGCGCGTGCGGACAGTTGCGGGCGCGGACAGTGAAGGCAGAATAGTCGGCAAAAAACCGGCGCCGGGACGGTCGGCCAGTCTCTTATTGCCCCGTGGGGACGTGCCTCATGGCTCCATCCACAACACCGGTTCACGCAAATGCCACCCCATGCTCATCATGCGTTTCCCCTGCCTGGGCGACAAGGGTTCGCCCAGAGCGAGAGGCGTCGAGCGTGTGGACTTGCCCCGGCCTTGCAGCACGCGATGCCATCCCTTGGTGGCCTCATCCCACCACCATACGTTCATGCTCTGTTCCCCGATGTCGTCGTCGACCCAATCCGCATCGATCGCTCCCTGGCGGAAAAAGACCAGATCCTTCCCGCTGTTGCGCGGGTCAGGGGCGACGCTCAGGGCGCAGCGTCCGCAGGCATCAGCTTGTCCCCCAACCAGTTCCGGCGGGAATGACATGCTCTCCCATTCTTTCCCGCCCAGGCCGATGCGAGCCATCGAGACTTCCCTGGTTTCCGGATTCCGAGCCAGCACGACGACTTGCCCCTCCGCGGTGATGACTGTCGAGTTCATGTTGGCTGGCCCCCTGGCGGCGGGACCGGCGGGCAGCGCGGGGACTGCCTGATCCAGTGACAATACCTCGACCATCGCCGTCGGGACGATGGGAGCTGCGCCATCCGCCTCCGGCTCCTCTTCGTCGGGTGGCTGCCGACATTCCGGCGCCAGTTCCGCCACTGCGTCGCTCTTCCTCTCGCCCTCGGGCGACTCCGCGATATCCCCGACATCGAAGTCCGACTCCGGCTCGCCCGCGCAATCGGCGGCGAGCTGCGGATCGTCGCTTGGCACATAGCCGCCCGCGATCACCAGCCCCTGCAGCAAGAGGCGAGCGATACCGTCGGTCAGCCCATGCTCTGCATGCAGCAGCTCCAGCTTGCGTGTGGACAGATCGAGCCTGAACGGCTGCCCTCCTGCACCGAGCAGCAGGACCTTGTCACCCGCGGCGGCGACGATCTGCGCTCGCTCCAGTTCGCGGATGGAGATGGGCTCGCTCCAGCGATTCTCGCGCACGTGGAAGATCGCCATATCGGCGCTGCTGGGGGGCGTATAACTTGGCACATCCGGGGTGAAACCATTACTGCTGGCTTCCCTTGCCCCCTTGAACAGGACACGCTCGTCATCCAGCCAGACCGCCTGCGCCGCGCCTGTGGCAAAGGGGATGTTGGGTAACTGGCGCGCCTTGCCGGTGACAAGATCCACCAGCTCGGCATATGCGCTGTAACGCATCTGGCCGAAACCGGTGGAACCAAAGCGGCGTCCGCCACCCGCGAACAGGCTATTCCCGCGCCTGGCCACACCGGCGCCGATGAAGCTCATCGCCAGCGAGTCGGAGGTCTCGTTCTGCGCGATGGAGACGAGATCGAATCCCGATGTGGCATAGCAGCAACCGCCGCTCTGGGTATCCACACCGCCCGCGACCAGCACCTCCTGATCCGACAAGACCTGCACCACGCCGCTGATGCGGCGCAGCGGCATGCGCCCATGCACGCGCCAATTGGCGCCGTAGCCGGTGGCCGATGCGCCATCGCGCGGCAATACCATCAGCTGCGGCTCCAGATAGGCGCCCACGACGAGCGAGCCGCCGGGCGTGACGGCGATGGCGGGTGTATCGGCGCCATACGCATCCGAACAGGGGACGAAGGGCAAGGCGGGCAGGCTGGACCAGCTGTTGTTCTGCACGTCGAAGACATCCACGCTGCGCGTATTCTTTGCCTCGCCATAGCAATGCAAGTATGGCGCCCCCGTGACGATTACCCGCCCGTCCGGCAACAGCATGGCTGCTGCGAGTTTCCGCTCGTTAGGCATGGGCGCAACCGGCGTGACGGACCACCTCCCCTCGCCGGCGCGCGGCTCGATCAGGCTTGCGAGCGTGGGAGTGAGATCGCCGCCAAGCAGCAGGACGCGGCCATCGCGCAATTTGACGGCACTGTGGCCATAGCGGGGCATGCGGTAGGTCTGTCCTGGCTGGTTAGGGCTTCCGTCGTAGGAAAGCAGACCGCGATCGACGGCCTGCAACCTCGTGGAGTCTGGAGACAGGCTCAATTGCTGCATCCTGTATTGATCGCTTTGTTGCGAAGTGCCGTGCAGCGCCGGCCCCAGCACCAGCACCGACTGGTCATCCAGCAACACCGCCACCGGTTCGTTGAAACCGGTGTTCAAGATCAGGCGCTCGCCGTCCGGTCGGATCAATATCGATTTCTCGCCCAGGAGCCACACGCCATCCTCGCTGGACAGCGCGGTATATCGGCCATCTTTTTGCAGCTGAAGTTCCCGCAATTGGAATGAACTGACCTTGTTCCTTTTCCAGTCGACGCGCCACACCACCGCCCCGCTGCCGACGCGCTGGAACAGGAGGAGGCCGTCGCTGCCCAGCGGCAGCGGCTTGGCAAAGGTGCGCCAGCCCTGCAGACCGGGGAGTTGCCCGAGAAGTGCGTCAGCACTGGCTATCTGGTTACCCGTTGAGTGTGCTGTGCCGGTTAGCGCGGTCAGTAGCGGACTGGCTGCGACCGCCTCGGTCAGCATCGGGGATTGCTTCCAGAGTTGGCTGGCGGCGCCCAGCGCGCCCAGCAACAACAAAATCAAAGCCAGCTTTTTCATTGGTACTCAACCCCTTCAGTTGTTGCGAGATGGCGGACAGATCATGCTTTCTGTGCAGCCGCTTACCTGCCGTTTGAATTATTCATCCAATACTAATCATCTCACGCAATGACGGGCAAGCCGAAATCACAAACAGCTGCACACATGGTCCCGGCTCTGTTCTAATGCGACCTGCAAAAGGGACTGCGCTGAGACGCGCTTCCCGACACAACGTCAATTCTTCTCGCCATAATGAAAAAAACCGCCCCGAGCAAGGATGAGATCGCACTGATGGAGGCGTTTGTCGGCCTCCCGCTGGAGCGCGTCCATGTGCCCGCAACCGGACAGGAATTCGCCGCCGCCGCAGCCGAGATCAAGGCGGCGGGTATCGTCGGTTTCGATACCGAATCGAGGCCGACCTTCGTCAGTGGCGACGTGAGCGACGGGCCGCACCTGGTGCAGTTCGCCCTGCACGACAAGGCCTACCTGTTTCAGCCGCATCGCACGGAAGGGCTGCCCTACCTGGCCGAGTTGCTGCATTCGGAGCAGGTGCTCAAGGTCGGCTTCGGACTCAAGTCGGACAGCGGGCATATCCTCAGGAAGTTCGGCATCAAATTCGGCGGAGTGGTGGATCTCAACACGGTGTTCAGCATGAGAGGCTACCGCAGGGAAATGGGAGCGCGCGCGGCCGTGGGCCTGGTGTTCAGGCAGCGCTTTGCCAAGTCGAAGCGGGTCACCACCACCGACTGGTCGCAACGCGTGCTCACGCCGCAGCAGATGCTCTATGCGGCGAACGATGCCTACGCGGCACTCAAGGTGCTGGAGGCGCTCGGTATCCCGCGCGCGGAACTGCCCATCATGGGCACGGACCAGCCCAAACAAAACCCGGACAACGCCAGATTATCGGAGTAGCATGGTTTCGCAGCATTTCCTTAATCACCATAAGGAGTTGAATCATGCCCAAGTCACATAATGCGCACAGAGACGCCAAGAAGAAACCGATGATGACCCCGAAGGAAAAACGGATGGCCAAACACGCGAAGAAGCACAGTCACGATGTCCAGCCGCTGATCACTCCTACGACTCATTGAGGCGCAATAGACATCAAAAGAAAAAGCCCGGCATGCCGGGCTTTTTCTTTGCTGCATTGTCCGCATTCCTCACTCACCGCCAGCGCTCACCTCCCGCTCCGTCGTGCTGGTGAAACGCCTCGAGAACATACCGGAGAGATCAGCGATCTGCTGCGTTTTCGATGGCAAATCAGAAGAGCTTCAGAATGCCGAGCACTACCCCATAATTACCGGTGGTGCTATCCGGCTCGGTCACGGTGCCCCTGACAACTCCCTGGCTGGTAAGCGGGATGGTTGAACTGCGTCCCAGCGAGAATCTTTCCAGGTAAGGCTCGAGTACCAGTGTTGTCGAATGATTCATTGAATAAGACATGGGCAGTGCCAGCCTGAATCCCCAGCGCTCACCCAGATCGAGGTGCGAATTGTCGTACAGCCCGGAAAAGTCGACGTCGACTGTCGGGGCAATGATTCGTATCAGGCGAGCGTCCAGTCCCCAGTCAAATGAGGCGGTCTCGTTGCCCGACATGTTTACGCCCAGAAAAGCCTGCCACCAACGATAGGTTTCCAGCAATCCTCTTACCGGGATTCCCGAGGAGGTATGTGTTGCTTGAATATCACGCCGCCAGCGGTGGTTTGCCGCGCCGGCGTAAAGTGTCGGCGTGATTTGCCGCACCGGCTGGAACTGATAGCCGGCGCGCAACTCCGCGTCGGTTATTTGCTGCCGGGTGGTGGTGGAGATGGGTATTCCACTATTCGTTTGCCCGGTGTAAGCGATATCGCCGGAGTGATATGACAGCGTTCCGGCAATTTGCCATGAGCCGCGGGAGTAATCCATTCCAAGCAACAGCCCGGGAAGGAATCCACTTTCCCGGTCGAGCAGATTTCCCTGCTCGCCATATTCACGGTAATCGAATTGCATCAGATCACTCGCAAGCGAGAGATGAAATCCATCCTGCGCCTGAGCCTGCGGCGACAGGAAGAATAGCAGGCCGGAAACGATGGGCAAATGGCGCATTGAGCTAACGTGCGATTTCGTGGAAATGTGGATGAATAAAAAGGCACAGGGGGGAGCCCCTGTGCCTCGGCAGACCAGCTGCTTAGATAAGACTGCTTATGCTCGCCCAGGTGACGTAAACAGGTGTCGCATAAGTTGCACCGCCATCGGTGCTCAGCTCAAGCTTGACCTGGCTGCCGGGAGCGGCAGTCTCGTCGCCCAGCACCGTGAACCTCAACGCCGTTGAACTCGCGCCGGCGATAATCGCCGCACCGGAACTCGGGAAAATGCCGCCGGTATTGACGAACGGTGTGGTCATCGTAAAGGTGGCAATGCCGTCAGGCGTGGCAAAGTCAAATGTCATCGCCGTGGCATGACCAGTGCTGTCCGTGACGATCGAATAGTTGCTGAGTACAAAATTCCCCAGCGTGGCATCGGTGTTGGTCATCGACAGACTGGAGCCGGACATCGTCGAAGCGCCGGTGGTCAAATCATCCGAATAACGAACATCTCCTGCTACGGTTAGGGTGTTAGGCAAATACGGCGATGATGTCGTTATTATCCAGTTGTAAACATAATCTGCAGAATCGACGTATGAGGTCGATACCCAATTGGCGTAACTAATGGTGCCATTGAGCATCACCCCTGCCACTTGCACACAATTGTTGTAGGTCAGAATTCCCGATGTTGAAGTTGGGAAATTGTAGGAATATGTTCCGCTAATAATGCAATCAAAAGTCGCCACTGCACCCACTACGACAGCGGATGCCGCACCTTGCGCGATAGCCTGTTGCACAGCCGTTTGCCCGGACTTGGCTGCCGACCGGAGAGATGAGACCACTGAGGGTGCCGGAGCAGATACCGAAGCCTGCACACCCAATGCGAACATGGGAGTTCCCGTTACCGTGTCCACCGCCGCACCCGCAACCTGAGAAGAATTTGTCGAAGTGATGGTCACCGGCGCGGGTGCAGGTGCGGGTGCGGCGCCGCCCCCTCCACCACCACCACAAGCGGTCAATCCGAAAATCAGGCCCGATACTGCTGCGATCAGATTCAGTCTGGAGCCGCTCATCAACGTGTTTCGTGTGCGCATTCTTTAAGTCTCCCTAACTTTGTTATTGACAGTGACTTGGCGCCTTTGGTCCTCTACAGGCATTAGGGAGGATAGCAAATTTAACCGCATAACACGTAGTGCTAATGATCTGGTACTTGGCCTCGCGAGAAATGTCGTGATTGTACGGGGCTGAAGCCCAGACAATACACGGGGGCGGCCGATATCGGAACGAACGAGTCTTTCCGGTTCAAAGAAAAAGCCCGGCATGCCGGGCTTTTTCTTCGCAGCATCGATCACCCGCTGCCGACGCTCATCTCCCGTTGCGCGGGTCGACCACGCGTATCACTTCTCCCTCGAATACGCCATCATCGGTAGCCACCTCCTGCTCTCGCGCCATTGCCTGAGTCTGAAAGTCGCGCATCTGTTTGCGCAGGCCGCGACTCTTCCACCACAGATAACCCCAGGCGACCGTCCCGACGAGCAGGATGGTCGCAAGCACGACGACCGAGAACATCAGCACCAGACCGACCAGCGCCGCTGTCGCGACCAGCGCTGCCGCCTTGCGCAAAGGGCCGGCAGGTCTTGCGGAAGAGTTCGTTCCGAATTTCATTTGCATTTCGTTTATCCGATGATCCATGAAAAAAATGACGCAGAACCGATTTTGCCATTCGCCGTTCTCGCGAAAACAAGCGCACAGTCTGTTTGGCCCTTGTCAGACTTCATCACCCCGCCCGTGCACTCCACCTTGATGGTGTCTCATGCCGATGCGGATCAGGTGCTCTTCCGAATCGAACAGGAAATTAGCCACCTTGCACAGCTCGGTCTTGCCCACGCCCGGGGGGGGGCCGAGGAGCAGGAAGGAGCCGTAAAACGGCTGCCGGAGCAGCCGCCTGTCTAGTGGCACTCGGCACGGGACCGAGTTATGGACAGTCACTGATTCAGACCGATCAAGGGCGGAAGCGTGTGAGCGCATCCTTTACGGTCAGATGATGGTCCGTACTCCAAAAACGTCTGTTTGCATAAGGCGAGTTCGGCATGAGTTCATATTCGAAAACATTTTCGCGGAGTGACCCGACGTGGAGCTTCCAGTAATTGAGGGTCAGCACCGACGATTCTGACAGGGTATGGCAACCCAGACAATCCGTCACGACGACCTTCCAGAGTGCCGGCTCGGAGGCCCAGTCGCTCGGTATGTAAGCCGAGTTTTGCGTGGCCGACGGCAGATATTTGCCACCGTAGAGCCCATACGTCAGACTTTTTACGGCGCTGGGCGGATCTGTCATCAGCACCCCTTGATTGAGCTTCTTCACATTGGCTTCATTGGATGCCCGGTCCGTGTTGCTGCCAGTGTAGTCGAATACGTTGAAGTCGAACGCAAGGAATCCGCCGTCGGTCTTGCCGCTATGGGCTCTGAAGTCTTCCCCACCGCCATGACAGGCGGCACAACCGTTTGGCAAAAACAGTTCTTCTGCATTGGCCAGATCGGGGTCGAAGATGGTGCTGTTCTCGCGACCACCGTTGGCGTTGTAGATGTAGAACTTGGTGATACGGTCGCCATTCGGGCCGGGGGAGTATTCCATATTCACGATGGACTTTGCGTTATTCGGCTCGCAGCACTTTGTTAATCCATTGGGATTGGGATCATTTGGCCCCACCTCGAAGTTGTAGGTGGTAAACGCGACGTTCCTTCTTTTTCCCCAACGCTTGTCGATGACCATCTCAATCCTTCGCCAGAAGCCGAGATCGGAAAGGTTCTTGTGTCCCTCCACCACGACGACTTCATTCACGGGATCATTAAAGCCATTGACTTCCCTCCAGTCGGCCTGTGTCAGCCTCTCGTTGTTCGGGTCAATGGTGCGGTAATAGTCCTCGGCATCCTGGAGCGTGCTAACGCCGTTGGCTTTGAGCAAACTGCCCGAATACGCCGCGCCTGGCATTATTGATCCGCCCAGCAGCGCAACTGAAATCAATGCTGCACTAAATTTCAATTTAGTTTTCATTGGGATTCTCCTTGCAACAAGTTATGTGAGGTGCGGCGCGATGACGGCCGCCGTGCGAGTCCGCAGCGAGACCGGATACTGCGAATACCGACCCAAAATTTACGATACGCACATAGCGCCGGGAGGGCACTTCGCTTGACCATGTATTTTCGCTGGCGGGCACGTATATAACCGTAGGCTTTTTCGACTCGACCGAGGCTGTATGTTCTACTGTCGGGCAGGTACGGAGACTGTACTTTTCAAATGCGATAGCGGGACATAACCCTGGCCGGAAAAAAGCCGGATGCGTTTCCGCACCCGGCTTTTTCAGACCGGCTAATCCATCATGCCGGCTGATGGATTAGCCGGTTAAAGCACCCGATTTCACACCTTGTCGAAGCGCATCACCCCGCCCGTGCAGTCCACCTTGATGGTGTCCTTGGCGGCAAAATGACCTTCAAGGATATGCCGGGCCAGCGGGTTCTCCAGTTGCGCCTGGATGGCACGCTTGAGCGGACGCGCACCATACACCGGATCGAAGCCCGCATTGGCGATCTCCGCCAGTGCGGCATCGGTCACCTCCAGCTTCATCTCCATCGCGGCCAGGCGTTTCTCCAGATACTGCAACTGGATGCGCGCGATGGACTTGATGTTCTTTTCATCCAGCGAGTGGAACACCACCACCTCGTCGATGCGGTTGATGAACTCGGGGCGGAAATAGCTCTTCACCTCGCCCATCACCGCAAGCTTGATGACCTGGTAGTCGTCGCCCGACATCTGCTGGATCATCTGCGAACCGAGGTTGGAGGTCATCACGATCACGGTGTTCTTGAAGTCCACGGTGCGGCCTTGGCCGTCGGTCATGCGGCCGTCGTCCAGCGCTTGCAACAGCACGTTGAACACGTCCGGATGTGCCTTCTCCACTTCGTCCAGCAGGATGACGCTGTACGGTTTGCGGCGCACAGCCTCTGTAAGCCCGCCGCCTTCCTCATAGCCGACATAGCCGGGCGGCGCGCCGATCAGGCGCGCAACGGAATGCTTCTCCATGTATTCGCTCATGTCGATGCGGATCAGATGTTCTTCCGAGTCAAACATGAAGCCGGCCAGCGCCTTGCACAGCTCGGTCTTGCCCACGCCGGTGGGGCCGAGGAACAGGAAGGAGCCATAGGGACGGTTCGGATCGGACAGCCCCGATCTTGATCTGCGGATCGCGTCGGACACCAGGCGCACCGCCTCGTCCTGCCCGACCACGCGCTGGTGCAGGTTTTCTTCCATGCGCAGCAGCTTCTCGCGCTCGCCCTGCATCATCTTGCTGACCGGGATGCCGGTGGCGCGGCTCACCACTTCGGCGATCTCTTCGGCGCCGACCTGGGTGCGCAGCAGCTTGTTCTTTTGCCCTGCACCTTCGGCTTCGCGCTGTGCGGCTTCTTTCAGCCTGGCTTCGAGCTGCGGCAGCTTGCCGTATTGCAGCTCGGCCACCTGCTCCAGCTTGCCTTCGCGCTGCAGGCGCACGATCTCGGCGCGCACGCGGTCGATCTCTTCCTTCACGTTCGCGGCGCCCTGTGCCGCGCCCTTCTCTGCCTTCCATATCTCCTCCAGGTCGGCGTACTCGCGCGACAGTTTGGCGATCTCATCCTCGATCAGGGCCGTGCGTTTGCGCGAGGCTTCGTCCTTCTCCTTCCTCACCGCCTCGCGCTCGATCTTGAGCTGGATCAGGCGGCGGTCGAGCTTGTCCATCACCTCCGGCTTGGAGTCGATCTCCATCTTGATGCGCGCGGCGGCCTCGTCGATCAGGTCGATGGCCTTGTCCGGCAGGAAGCGGTCGGTGATGTATCTATGAGAAAGCTCCGCCGCCGCGACGATGGCGGGGTCGGTGATCTCGACGCCGTGATGCAGCTCGTATTTCTCCTGCAGGCCGCGCAGGATGGCGATGGTGGATTCCACCGATGGCTCGTCCACCAGCACCTTCTGGAAGCGGCGCTCCAGCGCGGCATCCTTTTCGATGTACTTCCTGTACTCGTCCAGGGTGGTGGCGCCGATGCAGTGCAGCTCGCCGCGCGCCAGCGCAGGCTTCAGCATATTGCCGGCGTCCATCGCGCCCTCGGCCTTGCCGGCGCCGACCATGGTATGCAATTCGTCGATGAACACGATGTTGCGGCCCTCGTCCTTGGCCAGTTCGTTCAGCACGTTCTTCAGGCGCTCCTCGAACTCGCCGCGATACTTCGCACCCGCCAGCAGCGCGGCCATGTCCAGGCTCAGCACCTTCTTGCCCTTAAGCGATTCCGGCACTTCGCCGTTGATGATGCGCTGCGCCAGGCCCTCGACGATCGCGGTCTTGCCCACGCCGGGTTCGCCGATCAGCACCGGGTTGTTCTTGGTGCGGCGTTGCAGCACCTGGATGGCGCGGCGGATCTCGTCGTCGCGGCCGATCACCGGGTCGAGCTTGCCTTGGCGCGCGCGCTCGGTGAGGTCGAGCGTGTATTTCTTCAGCGCTTCGCGCTGGCCTTCGGCCTCCTGCGAACCAACCGATTCGCCGCCGCGCACGGCGTTGATCGCCTGCTCCAGCGGCGCGCGCGCCACGCCGTGCGTTTTCAGCAGGCGGCCGCACTCGCCCTTGTCGGAGGTCAATGCCAGCAGAAACATCTCGCTGGCGATGAACTGGTCGCCGCGCTTCTGCGCTTCCTTGTCGGCGAGGTTCAGCAGGTTGGCGAGGTCGCGCCCGACCTGCACCTCGCCGCCGTGGCCTTCCACCTTGGGCAGGCGCGATACGGCGTCGCTCAGCGCGATCTTGAGCGCATTGACGTTGCCGCCGGCGCGCGCCAGCAGCGAGGTGGCGCCGCTGTCGGCATCGTTGAGCAGGGCCAGCAGCAAATGCTGCGGCTCGATGAACTGGTTGTCGGCGCCGACGGCCAGCCCCTGGGCATCGGACAGCGCCTGTTGCAGCTTGGTGGTGAACTTGTCGAAACGCATCGTGCACTCCTCTTGGGATATCGGACTGCAGGGTAAGTGGGGCATGACAGAACAATTTCAAGCCCCTGCCGCATCCCTTATACTACGCGCCCGGTCGTCTTCCCGTGCAAGCGGGGATGGGCGGCTGAACGATTAGCGTTACACCCAAGGAACCCCCGATGCCCGACACCAACCTCGCGCGCCACATCCGCGCCAACGTCGCCGCCGCTCTGGCCGAGGATGGCTACGACAACGACCGCACCGCGCAACTCGTCCCGGAAAAAACCTCGGCGCACGCGACCGTCATCACGCGCGAGACGGCGGTGCTGTGCGGCACGCCGTGGTTCGAGGAGTGCTTCCGCACGCTCGACCCGGACTGCAGGATCGACTGGAAGGTGCGCGAGGGCGAGAAGGCCGAGGCGGGTCAGACCCTGTGCGAGATCCACGGCGATGCGCGGGCGATGCTTACGGCCGAACGCCCGGCGCTGAACTTCCTGCAGACGCTGTCCGCCACGGCCACGTTGACGCAGCGTCATGTGAGTGCAGTGGCCGGCACGCGGGCGAAGATCATGGATACGCGCAAGACCCTGCCCGGACTGCGCATGGCACAGAAATACGCGGTGCGGGTGGGCGGCGGGCACAACCAGCGCGTCGGCCTGTTCGATGGTGTACTCATCAAGGAAAACCATATCGCGGCGGCGGGTGGCATCGGCAAGGTGATGGCGCATGCCTTCCGGATCACCCCGCCCGGCGTATCCATCCAGATCGAGGTGGAGACGCTGGCGCAGCTGGACGAGGCGCTGGACGCGGGCGCGCAACTGATCCTGCTCGACAATTTCTCGCTGGCGGACATGCGCCTCGCCGTGACCCATGCGGCGAAACGCGCCGAGCTGGAAGCCTCCGGCGGCATCACGCTGGAGAACTTGCGCCTGGTTGCCGAAACCGGTGTGGACCGCATCTCCATCGGCGCGCTGACCAAAGACGTCAAGGCGATCGACCTGTCGATGCGCATCCAGCTCCCTTGAAATTCCGCGCGAATCCCGGGCTTGAATTCTTCGCTTAATATCCATATATTAGAATCTTCTAATTTACCGAGATCATCATGAGCGACCCCAAACATATCGTCTGCCCGCATTGCAGTGCGGTGAACCGCGTCCCCTCCGACAAGCTGGCCGCGCAGCCGGCCTGCGGCAAGTGCAAGCAGCCGCTGTTCGCGGCCCATCCGGCCGAGCTGACCGCAGACAATTTCATGCGCCACATCGGCAACAGCGACATTCCGGTGCTGGTGGATTTCTGGGCGCCCTGGTGCGGCCCGTGCAAGATGATGGCGCCCGCCTTCGAGCAGGCCGCGCAGCGGCTGGAGCCGGAGATGCGCGTGGCCAAGCTGAACACGGAAGAGGCGCAACAGCTCGCCGCGCAGTACAACATCCGCAGCATCCCGACCCTGGCGCTGTTCAAGAACGGGCGCGAGGTGGCGCGCCAGGCGGGGGCGATGGACGCCAACAACATCGTGCTGTGGGCCAAATCGAAAGCCTGAACGGAGCACGCATGAAACGCACCCTCCTTCTGCTGGCCGTACTTGGACTGACCGCCTGCAGCGATCCTTCCCGCAACCTGTACGAAGGCATCAAAAGCCACAACGATGCCAGGCGCTCGCCGGCCGAACGCGCCATGACGCCGGCACCGGACTACGACGAGTACCGGAAAGAACGCGAAGCGCAGGCTGCGAAATGACGGTAACGCGATGAGCGCCGACCACTTCACGCGGGTCGCCGGACAGTACGCGACCTTCCGCCCCTCCTATCCGGATGAGCTATTTGACTGGCTGGCAGACATCGCGCCGCAGCGTGCGATGGCGTGGGATTGCGGCGCGGGCAACGGCCAGGCGACCGTGGCACTGGCTGCGCGCTTCGGGCGGGTACTGGGGACGGACATCAGTGCCGCGCAACTGGCTTCTGCGCCGGTGTTGCCGAATGTCGAGTATCGCGTGACGCCCGCCGAGGCGAGCGAGCTGCCGGATCGCTCGGTCGATCTCGTTACCGTCGCGCAGGCATTGCACTGGTTCGACCTGCCGAAGTTCTACGCCGAAGTGCAGCGCGTATTGAAGCCGCGGGGAATTCTCGCGGCATGGGGCTATAACCGATTGCTTGTCGCCCACCCCGGCATACAGGACATCGTGGACCGATTCTATGAAGAGAAGATAGGCGCATACTGGCCGGCCGAGCGCGTGCATGTGGAGAACGGCTACCGCGACCTGCCCTTTCCGTTCCCGCGCATCGCCACGCCGCAGTTCTTCTTGCGCAAGGAGTGGTCGAAAACGCAACTGCTCGGCTATCTGCGCAGTTGGTCGGCGGTGGGAAGGTTCAGGGAGGCGAATGGCTACGACCCGGTCGATGCGTTGAGCGACGAGATCGCCGTGCACTGGCCGGAAGGAAAAACGTATCGGATCGAGTGGCCGCTGTTCCTGCATGTCGGGCGGTGGATCGCGGCCAATGAAACCATTGACGCATATTAGTATTTCATTATATGCTTGTCGACAAGTGGCGCAAGCCGCTGCACGTTTCTCCTCCCTGAGCGTGCCGTCTTGACCGACCTCTTGTTAAGACACTCGCCCCTGTCCCGTCCGGTTCAGGGGCATTTTTCTTCGTACCTGG
>JBQGEN010000205.1:0-4783 GCA_052039615.1 Sideroxyarcus sp.
CGCGCCGCAGGCGCGCAACACGTGCGCCGCCGATGGATTGTCCAGCATCGCCAGCAACAGGTGCTCGACGGTGATGAACTCGTGCCGTTTCTGGCGGGCTTCAACGAATGCCAGATGCAGGCTGACTTCCAGTTCTTGCGCGATCATATTAATTTTCCTCCGTGTGGCATCGTAAAGGATGCCCGTGCTGCGTTGCAAACGCCGATACCAGGGAAACCTTGGTTTCGGCGATGTCCTTGGGGTATATGCCGCATACGGCTGAACCCTCATTATGTATTTGGAGCATCACCTGCGTCGCGCGTTCCAGGCTCATCGAAAAAAAGGATCGCAACACCTCGATCACGAACTCCATGGTGGTGAAATCGTCATTGATCAGAACCACCTTGTACAGCTTGGGCGGCTTGGTTTTGCTTCGTTCCAGCAGGTTTACGTTTTCTTGCCTGGTTGCCATCGTTCGTTGTTCTCACCTCGTGCTCGGTTGCATATTTGACGATTGCCGTGGCTTTTTCAAGCCTATTCGAAATAAAGTTGAATTTTGTGCTTGACGATGCAAGTTTACCTGGGGTAAAAAGCGTTCGGGTGTTTGAATCAGAGTATCTGCAGTGCTGGTTTTGCCATGTGCGGTCCCATTTGCGATCTTGGAATTCAAACAATTTGACGGGCTTCCTCCCGTCGTTTTTTGTAAGGAAGTTAAGCATGGCAAACGGTACTGTTAAGTGGTTCAACGATGCAAAGGGTTTCGGTTTCATTACTCCCGATGACGGCAGCGAAGACCTGTTCGCGCATTTCTCCGCGATCAATATGAGCGGCTTCAAGTCCCTCAAAGAAGGCCAGAAGGTCTCCTTCGAAGTGGTGCAAGGCCCCAAGGGCAAGCAAGCCTCCAACATCCAAGCCGCCTAATTTAGCGGTTTTTTTGTTGCCGTAAAAAAGCCCGACGCGAAAGTGTCGGGCTTTTTGTTTGCCGGCCAATCGGACAAGCAGAACCGCAGCGATCATGGCCGCGACTCCTCGGCGCGACAGGTTGCGCCGACACAGGTCTTGAGCGCTGACATCCGGCTGTTCAGGTCCTGCACCACCAGGGGATCGACCGTCGCAACGGCATTGGTCATCTGGTTCGGGTCGAGCATCAGATCGTAATATTCTTGATCGCCGTAGCTGTACTGTACGAAGATGCGGCTCCGGTCGCGTACGGCAAAATATTCGAACCATCCCGGATCGGGTTGCGGTGTCGGAGTGAAATTCGGCACGGCCGCATAATGTTCGACCAGGAATCGATTGCGCCAGTCGAATGGCGCTGTGCCATTGAGCAGCGGCACCAGCGAGCGTCCGTCTACCGTTGCCTGCGGGGCGTTGCCGGCCAGTTCATTGAGGGTCGGCGCAAGGTCGATGTTCACCACAAGATGATTGTCCACGGCACCGGCAGGGACGCCCGGGCCGCGTATCCAGAGAGGGACGCGAATATCCTCCTCGTAAGCTGTTCCCTTGTTCGGCGGCAACTGGTGCTCGCCCATATGCCAGCCGTTGTCCGAGGTGAAGATGATGTAAGTCCGCGACAACTCTCCCGATTGCTGCAGCAGGTCGACCAGTCGCTGCATGCCCTCATCCACCGATAACAGGGATTCGTGACGCTTCTCGCGCAAGGCTGCGATGGCTTGGAGCGCTGAGGGCGTAAGCAGCGGGTTCAGTTTGAGCCACTGCGGCTTGTCGGAGATATCCGCCTCATTGAACGCGGGTCCGGTAAGAAAAGGAACGCCAAGGAATGTTCCGGCATGTCGGGGGGCTGGTGTCGCCGGGCCATGCGGGCTGATATAGGACACGAAGGCAAAGAACGGCTTCTGAGCCTTGATCGATTGCGCAACGAACGTCTCGGCCTTTGTGGTTATGACGTCGCCCAGATAGTCCGCCGCCGCCGTGCCATAGCGAACTTCCACGCCGTTCTCGATCAGTCCGTAATTGAACTGCTGGTAAGGGTGTTCCCCGCCCGGGAGCAGATCCACCGCCGCATACCATTCACTCCATCCGGGAGGGACCAGTGCAGGTGAGTCGTAGGGAGCGGTTTGCCTAGGCGCGTATTCCGGATACTGATTCATGTATTTTCCGAACAAGGCGGTCATATAACCGGCCTGCTGCAACCAGACGGCGATCGTCTGCTGCTCGCTACCATTCAGCTTGAACGCAGGAGCTCCACCCCAGCCTTCTGTTACGTTGGTGTGAACTCCATGATTGTGCGGATATTTTCCGCTCAGGATCGAAGCGCGAGAGGGGCAGCACATGCTTATTGGCACAAAGGAGTTCAGGAAGTCCGTCCCTTGGTCGCGGATATTGGCAGTGGCCCAAGGCAGTGCCCGTTCCATGCCGACATCCTGATCGTCGGTCAGAATGAACAGGAAGTTCGGGCGGGCATCGGTGCGCCGGACCATCAGGACGACCTCATGCACTTCGATGGTCGTCTGCTGAAGCTGGGCGGTGATCGTGAATCGCTCCTCGCCCAGACCGATTCCATTGGACTGATAACGCACCGAACTGGCATCGGCTGCAAGCGTGAGCGTGCCGTTGACCGGAATCGGGTTGGCGCTGATGGTGACTGCCCCTCCCGCGGCGCTATTGTGCAAGGGAATGTCGACAAAATCTGCTTGAGCGACGGTCAGGTTGTCGAAAAAATAGGTCTGGACGGGAGGTGACGGCGCCGATTCGCCACCGCCACCGCCACAGGCAACCAGTAACGGCAAGACGAGCAAGTGGGGATATTTCCAGCGCATCACGTGACCTCCTGACGAGTCAAAGAAGCTGAAATGGTCTTGCAGGGAGAACGAACCAAGGGTTGCCTGTATCGTTTAAGGCGGCAATAAGCAAAAACCCGCCGGATCCCGGCGGGTTTCTACTTATTGCGGAGTGACAATTACATCTGATTTGATGCTCGCGTGAGCAGCGGGTTCAGTAGGCTCCCCCAACAGGGGATGGGAAAATGCGAGACATGATGCGAAGCGCCCCTTTGATCTGCCTGTCCGGCAAGGAAGCGGTCAGCCTCACCAGGTAGTGGGGCTGCGCTGCATTCTGAAGATCAGTGTTTGTTATCGAACTTCATACCGGCCTTGACCTGTTCGATCGCATCGTCAATCATTTTCATAGCTTTGCCTCGATGGCCACCCTTGTCATGAGATGCCTGTTCCAAGTTTTGCCGAGCTTCTTTGAGGTTCTTGAGCGCGGCTTGCATAGCTGGTTGCCCTTCTGCTTGCGCAATCCCTGGCGCTGCCACCGCCAATGCAATAATTGCCACGCTCATGATTTTTTTTGCAGTAAACATCCTGATTCTCCTAACGAATTGATATGTAAGACTACCTGCCTAATGGAGCGCCCCGTTTAAATCAATACGGCCTTGATGAAGGGCGCGTTGGGCAGCTGATTCTACCGCAATTTCTGGCGCCAATAAGTTAAACGGCTCTGCCAGCAAGAAGCGTATTTGTATGTGCCAAACGAAAGGGGAACGGCTTGGCGATTGGCTTTTCACCGCCATGCCCAGTTGTTCACGATTCAGTTTCAAGTCGATAAAAAGCCAGTCAAATGCTGATGGGCTCAAATGGCGTTCAAAGCAGCATTGAATGTTTGGCTCGGACGCATCGCCTTCGATGTCTTGTCGAAATCCGGGTGGTAGTAACCGCCCATGTCGACCGGCTTGCCTTGTGCGGCGAGCAGCTCTTTATCGATCTTCGCCGCGTTTTCGGTCAGTGCCTTGGCCAACGGCGCGAAGCGTGCCTGTATCTCCTTGTCCTTGCCCTGCGCGGCCAATGCCTGTGCCCAGTATAGCGCGAGGTAGAAGTGGCTGCCGCGGTTGTCGATCTCGCCGACTTTTCTGGCTGGCGACTTGTCGTTGTCGAGTATCTTTCCGATCGCCTGATCCAGCGTATCCGCCAGCACTTGCGCCTTGGGATTCTTGAACGTCTGCGCCAGATGCTCCAGCGACACACCCAGCGCGAGGAACTCGCCCAGCGAATCCCAGCGCAGGTAGCCTTCCTGCTGGAACTGCTGCACGTGCTTGGGCGCGGAACCGCCCGCGCCGGTCTCGAACATTCCGCCGCCGTTCATCAGCGGCACGATGGAAAGCATCTTGGCGCTGGTGTTGAGTTCCAGGATGGGGAACAGGTCGGTGAGATAATCGCGCAGCACGTTGCCGGTGACGGAGATGGTGTCCAAGCCTTTGCGCGCGCGCGCCAGCGAGGCGCGGCAAGCGTCGGACGGCTCCATAATCTTGATGTCGAGGCCGCCCGTGTCGTGATCCTTGAGGTACTTCTCGACCTTGGCGATGATCTGCGCGTCGTGCGCACGGTTCTTGTCCAGCCAGAAGATAGCGGGCGTGTTGCTCAAGCGCGCGCGGGTGACGGCGAGCTTCACCCAGTCCTGGATTGGGGCGTCCTTGGTCTGGCAGGCGCGGAAGATGTCGCCCTGTTCAACGACCTGTTCCAGCAGCACCTTGCCGTTGCTATCGACGATGCGCACCACGCCGTCGCCAGCGATCTCGAAGGTCTTGTCGTGCGAGCCGTATTCCTCGGCCTTCTGTGCCATCAGGCCGACGTTCGGCACCGAGCCCATGGTGGCGGGGTCGAGCGCGCCGTTCTGCTTGCAGTCTTCGACCGTGGCGACATAGATGCCCGCGTAGCAGCGGTCGGGGATCATCGCCAGCGTGTCGTAGGGCTTGCCGTCGGCACCCCACATCTTGCCGCCGTCGCGGATCATCGGCGGCATGGAGGCGTCGATGATGACGTCGGAAGGCACGTGCAGGTTGGTG
>JBQGEN010000206.1:0-1535 GCA_052039615.1 Sideroxyarcus sp.
GTAGACATCCAGAGTGAACGCAAGCCGAGTCTTGGCGGCGAAGTATTCATCGGTGTGACGCGGCGATAGAGTGTAAATTAGATTAATGATCGGTTTGAGCCCGGCGTTCTTCGCTTGCTTAACGCGCCATGCCCAGTCCGCCGGATCGTTCCAAGAGTCGGAGATGCGCACCTCGCTGAGGCCCGCGTTGGCCATGCAGGTGTCGTAGAGCTGATGCAGAGCTTGGGGATAGATCGCGAAGCCGCTACGCGTGCCGTGGATCAGTCGCAAAGGCGTCTTCTTGAATTTCGGGATGACTAGGCGATAGCGTTCCCAGGGATCTTCACGCAACTCCTTGATGCACTTTGGTAACTCGACGGGGCCGCCAAACTCGATGGCTTCGAAGCCCGACTGGTCCATCAACTCCACGATCGGTACCATCATCCCGGTGCGCATGTTATAAGCCCACAGGCTCTGTTGGCCGTCGCGCAAGGTCGTGTCAACGAACCGAACTTCAGTCATGGATTTTCTTATAGCGCAATTTAAATTACACAGCCGGATCACTGTGTCATTGAAAGCGCGGAAAGACGTCCTTTGACATGAGCTCCAAGGTTCGGCGCACGTCCGGCATCGGGAGGCCGCCGAAGTTGACCATGCAGATCACGTGAGTGACGCCGATGTTTTCATATTCTCGGAAGATCTCTTCCGCCCCTTCGGGCGTAGAAAAGACCGCGAGATTTTCTTTTTTGATAATGTCCAAATCAGGAACCTTAGCGCCCGGACGCCGGGATGTTTTCAGATAGTCAACGACGCGCGCGAAGTGCGGACGGGCTAACTTAACCGCAGCTTCTTCGCTTCGTTGCAGGCAAACGTGCAGAGCCACAATGATATCCGGGTCTTCCTTATGGCCGGCCCGAAAATACGATTCCTTAAAGAGGTCATTTTTTTCCTTGACCTCGAGTATATTGTCTGATCGCACAAAGGGAATCCCCATCGTGGCGAATCCCAGTTCTCCCGTCTTGATCAAGGTCTCGTCGCTGGACGCGGCGACCCAGGTCGGCGGCATCGGCTTTTGCACGGGTTTCATCCATAAGGAGAAGTTCTCGATCTGGTAAAATTTTCCTTGGTGCGAAAACTCCTCTTGCCGCCATGCCTTAAGGATAACGTCAAAGGCCTCCCAGTACCTTTCTCTCGCTTCCTCCATCGACATCCCAAAAGTTTTGTATTCGAGCGGGGAAAAGCCGCTGCCGATAGCGAAATTTAGCCGGCCGCCGCAGAGGTTGTCGGCCAAGGCATATTCCTCCGCGACAATGAGCGGATGGTGAAATGGCAGGACGCTTATAGCTGGTCCTAGGCGGATTTTCTTGGTGCGCTGGCCCAGGGCTGCAATAATCATGGGCGGAGAAACACAGGTGCCATACCAGTAAAAGTGATGCTCGCCGAGCCAGAAGGAATCGAATCCCAGCTCTTCGGCCCACTCCGCCATGGTCAGAACTTCCTCGTAATATTTCTGGTTCGAACGACCGATCTGCGGGGGATTGTCGCCGAAGACGAAA
>JBQGEN010000207.1:0-2855 GCA_052039615.1 Sideroxyarcus sp.
GCGCGTTCGGTTGGTGCCAGCACCACCGCCGTCCTTCCATCCGTTCCTTCTGTCGTGGTCCCGCGCACGAAGAACCACGCGAACACGGCGACAGTAGCGACCCACAGCACGATAGCGAGCAAAGCCAGGCGATTCGTCATCATTTACATCTCCAGTGAAGTTGAAAGCGAAGCGCACGATAGAGCAATGCCGCGGGGGCGTCTGTGAGGATAATCACACACAAGTCCTCGGGTATGGACGGCGGGGCTGCCCGGATCGCCGCTAAAGCGATGCTCAGAACGACCAGGTCAGTTGCAGACTGGCGCGATTCCCCAGATTGTTGGCGATGGCGAGCGCGTTGTCGCGTGCGGCGCCGGCGGCGATGGCGTCGGGGTTGGAGACTTTCATCTTGCGCCACTCGTAGTTGCAGATGATGCGGGTGGCCGGATCGATGAAGTACTGGAGGCCCAGCGTGGTGGTGGCGAACTCGCGCTCGTTGGCGAGGTTCTGCGTCATGAAGTCCAGATAGTCGTAGCGCAGGTCCACTTCCCATTGCGGCAGGAAGCGCCAGCCGCCTTCCGCATACCAGCCGCTGGCCCGCTCGTTCACGCCCGCCGCGAACGGCTGGCCCGTGAAGGGCGGCGCCTGCCCGCCCACGACCATGCCGTCGGCGCGCAGGTATTCGGCCGAAGTACGAAAATCGCCCTGCAGGTACTTGAGCCCGGCGCCCTCGCGCACCAGCGCGTAATGCTGCGTACCGAACAGGCGCGCCCCGCTTTGCCGCCACACGAAGGCGCTGGCATCCTCGCGGTTGGGGCCTGGTTTGCCGAGCAGGTACGAGGCCTGCAAACGCAGGGTCACGTCCTTGCGCCCGTCGCTGTCGCGCGGCCGGTCGATCGCATCGCCGTTGGAAAGCATCGCGGCATAGGAGTATTCCCACTGATCCCGCGTGAACCAGTCGTACACCTGCACGCCCCAGTCGCGGTAGCCGGAGAAGCCGCTGGAAAGATCGGCGCTGGAAGTGCCTCCTTCATTGACCGTGCCGCTGGACCGCACCGGCAAGCCGACCAGCATGTAGAGCACCGCGTTGGAGTTGTACACATAGGGCGAGGAAGTGTTGACGGCCAGCAAGGCTTCCTCGCTGGTCGGCAGCTTGAACAGCCCGGCGCGCACGCGCGCACCCGGGATGAGATTGAAGGTCAGCGAGGCGTCGGTCAGCACGGCGTCGTGGTAATAGGTGGTGCCGTTCTCGCCGGCGTCGAGCGCGGCGAAATAGTTGATCTCGTCGCCGAGCCTACCGCGCGCGCCCAACCCGGCGCGCATCACCAGGAACTGGTCCGGATGCTGCAAGTCCGGCCAGTTGAGGTTGAGCGTCGTGTATTTGCCGTTGTGCACGGCGGCAGCGCCCTGCAGCGTGGTGATCGGCTCGGCATCGATGTAGGTGTAGGTGGGCTGGATGAAGCCGAACACGCGGAACGCGGGAGCAGTGGGCGCTTCGTTGCCCTGCAGCTGCAGCCAGTTGGTCGCGTGCGCCGCACAGGACAGGACGCCCGCCAGCACTGCCGCCCCTAGCCTGCGCTTCATATCAGGTCGCCGTTCTTCTCGAACAACCCGGCGAACTCGGCGGCCGGCACCGGTCGGCTGAACAGGTAGCCCTGCACTTCGTCGCAGCCGTAATTGCGCAGGAAGGCGAGCTGCGCGTCGTTCTCCACGCCCTCGGCGATGACGGACAGTTGCAGCGTGTGGCCCATCTGGATGATGGCTTTCACGATGGCGGCGGAATCCGCGCTTTCGGCCATGTCGCGCACGAACGACTGGTCGACCTTGAGCTTGTTCACGGCCAGCCGTTTCAGGTAGGAGAGGCTGGAATAGCCGGTGCCGAAGTCGTCGATGGACAGCTTCACGCCCAGCTCTTTCAGGCTGTGCAGAGTCTTGATCGCGACGTCGATGTCATGCAACAGGATGGACTCCGTCAGTTCCAGCTCCAGCAGTTCGGCGGGCAGCCCCGATTGCTTGAGCGCACTGGACACGGTCTCCAGCAGGTTGCCGCGCCGGAATTGCAGCGCGGAGAGGTTGACCGCCATCACCAGCGGCTGTCCGTTCGCGCGCCAAAGCTGCGCTTGTCGGCAGGCCTCATTGAGCACCCACTCGCCCATAGGGATGACGAGGCCGCTGCGTTCCGCCAGCGGAATGAACTTGCCCGGCGCGATCAAGCCCAACTCGGGATGCTGCCAGCGCACCAGCGCCTCCACGCCGACGATGCGCCCGCTGGCGATATCGATCTGCGGCTGGTAGTGCAACAGGAACTCGCGCTCATTGAGCGCATTGCGCAGCTGTCCCTGCAACTGCAGCTGCTCCTGCGCATCCAGATTCATCTTCTCGGAGAAGAAGCGGTAGGTGTCGCGACCGCTGTCCTTGGCCTGGTACAGCGCGGTATCGGCGTTCTTGAGCAGCGTGCCGAACTCGCGGCCGTCATCCGGGTAGAGACAGATGCCGATGCTGAAAGTGGTATTGAGCGAATAGTTCTCGATCTCGAAGGGCTGGGCGAAGGCATCGATGATGTGATGGGCGATGTTGCCGATGACGGCCAGGTCGCGCAGATTGGGCAACAGCACGACGAACTCGTCGCCGCCCTGGCGGCTGATGGTGTCGGTTTCGCGCAGACAGCCGCGCAGACGCTCGACCACGCCCACCAGCAATTTGTCGCCGTAGTTGTGGCCCAGCGTATCGTTGACCTGCTTGAAGTTATCCAGGTCGAGGAACAGCACTGCCACGCCGGAATGCACGCGATCCGCCTGCGCCGCGGCCTGCGCAAAGCGGTCATGCAACAACAGGCGGTTGGGCAGGCCGGTCAGCACGTCGTGATGCGCCAGGAA
>JBQGEN010000208.1:0-2226 GCA_052039615.1 Sideroxyarcus sp.
CCGAGGAGGTGCTGGCGAAACACGATGAGAACTACATGCCGCCGGAGGCTGCCGATGCCCTGAAAAAGGCCGAGGCCGCCAAAGCTGCAGCGGCTCAGCCGGGGTCAGGCTCGTCAACAAACTATCCCGTCGCCAAATAACATCTCGAAAGTTACCGCATGATTCCAGAAATCGGGCAGTTCGCATTGATCGTCGCGCTGTGGCTGGCGCTGTTGCAGGGTGTTTTGCCCATCGTTGGCGCCGCACGTTCCAGCGCAGTACTGATGGGCATCGCGCGACCATTGGCGGTCGGGCAATTCGTGTTCGTGGCCATCGCATTTTCGTGTCTGACCTATGCGTTCATCGCCAACGACTTCTCCGTGCTGTATGTGGCACAACACTCGAACTCGCAATTGCCGACGGCATATCGCATCGCGGCAGTGTGGGGCGGCCATGAAGGTTCGCTGCTGCTGTGGGCCTTCATCCTGACGCTGTGGACGGTCGCGGTGGCGCTGTTCAGCAAGCACCTCCCTGAAGAGATGGTGGCGCGCGTCATCGGCGTGATGGGCCTGATCTCGGTCGGCTTCCTGCTGTTCATGCTGTTCACCTCCAATCCTTTCGATCGCCTGTTGCCTGCGGCGATGGACGGACGCGACCTCAATCCGCTGTTGCAGGACCCGGGCCTGGTCATACACCCGCCCATGCTGTACATGGGCTATGTTGGTTTCTCCGTGGCATTCGCATTCGCCCTTTCCGCGCTGCTGGGCGGCAAGCTGGATGCGACCTGGGCGCGCTGGTCGCGTCCGTGGACCACGGTGGCGTGGGTGTTCATGACCATCGGCATCGCGCTCGGTAGCTGGTGGGCGTATTACGAGCTGGGTTGGGGTGGCTGGTGGTTCTGGGATCCGGTCGAGAACGCCTCGTTCATGCCCTGGCTGGTGGGCACGGCATTGATGCACTCGCTGGCGGTCACCGAAAAGCGCGGCGCGTTCAAGAGCTGGACCGTGCTGCTCGCCATCGCTGCGTTCTCCTTGTCGTTGCTGGGTACCTTCCTGGTCCGTTCCGGCGTGCTGACCTCGGTGCATGCGTTCGCCACCGATCCCAGGCGCGGCATCTTCATTCTGTCCTTCCTGGTGGTGGTCATCGGCGCATCGCTGCTGCTGTTCGCCTGGCGCGCCCCCAAGGTCGGCCTGGGCGGCAAGTTCGACCTGGTTTCGCGAGAATCCATGCTGCTCACCAACAATGTGTTGCTCTCGGTCGCTTCCGCGTCCGTGTTTCTGGGCACGCTGTATCCGCTGTTCATGGACGCGCTGGGTTTCGGCAAACTCTCCGTCGGCCCGCCTTATTTCCATACCGTGTTCGTGCCGCTGATGGTGCCCATGGTGATGATGATGGGACTGGGGCCGATCGCGCGGTGGAAGCAGGCGAGCCTGCCGGACATCTGGCAACGCGTGCGCTGGGCGCTGGCGGCCAGCATGGTCGTGGCGCTGGTGTTGCCGCTGGCACTCGGTCTGTGGACGCCGCTGATCGCGCTAGGCATGTGGCTGGCGGCCTGGCTGATCTTCACGGCCGCGCTCGATCTGCGCAAGCGCCTGGCCGGTTCTGGCAGCCTGTGGCAGCGCATCAAACAACCATCGCTCAGTTATTACGGCATGCAGTTCGCCCATCTCGGTGTGGCCGTGTTCATCATCGGCGTGACCATGGTGAAGGGCTACGAGACCGAGCGCGATGTGCGCATGGAGGTGGGCGATACGCTGGAGGCGGGCGGCTATGTGTTCCGCTTCGAGGGCGCGCGTGAAAAGCAGGGACCCAATTATGTCGCCGCGGAAGGACGCATGAGCGTCAGCAAGAACGGCAAGCTGGTGACTGAACTGTTCCCCGAGAAGCGCCAGTACAACGCTTCCGGCATGCCGATGACCGAAGCGGCGATCGAGACGGGCGTGTTCCGCGACCTGTATGTGTCGCTGGGCGAGCCGATCCCCGATAGCGAGGCGTGGGCGGTGCGCGTGTATATCAAGCCGTTCGTGGACTGGATCTGGGCGGGCTGTCTGTTCATGGCGCTGGGCGGCATCCTGGCGATCAGTGACCGCCGCTACCGTATCCACGCACGCAAGAACAAACCTGTCACCGTCGGGGGGCAGAACACATTGCAGGAGAAGACAGCATGATGCGTTTCATTTTGCCTTTGGTTGTTTTTCTGGTCTTGGCCGCTTTCCTGTTCAAAGGACTGAGCCTCGATCCGCGCGA
>JBQGEN010000209.1:0-3642 GCA_052039615.1 Sideroxyarcus sp.
ATCCAGGTCAGCCTGTCGGTGGCCAATCGCGACGCCGTTATCAGACAGGTCGCCGAGAATATTGCGGACCTCGCCATCATGGGCCAGCCCCCCGTAGGCACGGACATGCGCGCCGAAGCCTTCATGGAGAACCCCTTGGTAGTGATCGCCGCGCCTACGCACCCGCTGGCGCGCGCGCGCAAGATTCAGCCCAAACAATTGGCGAAGGAGACCTTTTTGCTGCGCGAGCAGGGTTCCGGCACGCGCGGCGTGGTCGAGCGTTTCTTCGCCAGCCACAAACTGGCCTTGCCCGCTCACATGGAGATGGATACCAACGAGGCGATCAAGCAATCGGTGCAGGCCGGCATGGGCATCGGCATCATCTCGCGCCACGGTATCGAGCTGGAACTGGAAACCAGACGCCTCGTCGTGCTCGACGTTGATCGCTTCCCCATCGTGCGCCACTGGTACATCGTGCAACGCAAGGACAAGCGGCCTTCTGCCGCTGCGCAGGAGTTCGAGCGCTTCCTGCTGAAAGAGTCGCAGAGCACGCTACAGCAGGCCGGGGTGCCGGGCAAGAGGAAGCGGCCCGGCAACCGAGCCGAATAAACATCGGGGCCGGCTCGCCGCACCGCTTTCAGGCCGGCAATGCATTTCTGCATCGCCGACACTTCGTACGCAGGATTATTTTCCCTTCTGGTACCAATACGTCCGGATGCGGCTGGTCGAGACTTCGATTGGCGGCTTTTGCCCGCCAAGTGCCGAGGCGCAATCCGCGCCAGTGCAGTCCGGATTGCCGCCGCCGATCAGGAATGGAATCAGCCGGGGTACGCCATTGACATTGATGTTTACCACCCCGGATACCGGCGAAGGCGGCAGGCCGCCGCCCGCGAATACGACAAAGCGCAGTTCTGCCGTGAACGGAGACAGTCGATAGCCCCGCGCCGTACCCAGCGATGCCGTGCAGGAATTAGCTGTCGGCGCCGACGGCTGGTTCGTGCCGAAAAACACAAATCCCGCCGTCACCAATGGTGCATTGACGACCTTTTCGCCATCGGCCAAATCGATGTGATAGCCCCTCAGCGAACCGTCGTAGGCAGTACCGGTGGCGTTGAACAGGTCGCCGGCCGCCAGCGATATGGCAGTGAGGCCGCTCGCGTCATTGCCGGTCACTTCATCCTTGAGCATAAACACCATGTTTTGTTTGCCGGTGGCTGCCGTGTTGTTGAACAGAGGATGCTCACGGTCGCCGGAGCCGGCGATGACCGCATCGTAGGTGCCGGTGGTAATCACCTCGGGCGGGTAGAAGAACTTGCGACAGACCCCGGTGGCACACTCGCCCAGCGTTGCAAACAGGTGCAGCTTCCATTTGTCGGGGGTGATCTGGTTGATCGGCTCCAGATCCACGCGCCAGATCTGTCCACCGACATCCGCGGCGTACATTCGATCTATGGTGCCGTCCCGGTTCCTGTCTACCAGGGTGATGTCTGCTGCGATGCTGTACTTCAGCTTGTCGCTGGGGCACGACGCCTGTGTAGGCGAGCCGCTGGACGTCCACGTATCGCCGGCGCTAGTCGCCGCGGCATCGAAGACGGCTTTCCACACCACCGCACCGGTAATCGCATCCAGAACGAAAATGCCGCGCCCCATGATGTCATCCACCGGCGGCGGATCTACGTCCTGATTGGGGTCATAGCCCGCTCCGAAGATCACCACCGGATTGCTGTAGCCTGCCACCTTGGCGACCTTGGGCATGGACCAGGTCTGCCCGAGTTCTGCCATGCCTGCGGTGGTGTTGTCCACCTTCCACAGGAATTTCGGCGCTTGCGGATCGGTCACGTCCAGTGCATAGAGCATCCGCCCGCCGCGACGCATCGACAGGTAAAGATGGGCCTTCAGGGTAGTGCCGTTGGTATCCAGCAGTTGATAGACCCCGGTCGGTCCGTCGACGAAGTAGTCCTTCTTCCTCGGTTCCGGCAGGATTCCCGGAGGGGTGGAGGGCAGGTTCAGTTGCGGCGAGTCTGTCCGCAGCCGGTTCAATTTGTTGAATTGCTCGCTCGGGATGAAGCCCCACAATTCGGTGCCCGGCGCAGGCAGGGTGCTGGCAGGAGGATTGGTTTGATTGCCATTGACCGCGTGGAATACGCCTCCGTTGTCTCCGTAATAAACCACTACGTTGGCGTCGTCGGTAGCCACCGTCTGGGGCCCTGCATCGCCACAATTGCTGCTTGAATAACTGATTTCGGTTGCCGACGTGACCGTTACCTCACAAGTATGTCCGCTGGGGAAATTCACGGTTGCCGTGGTGCCGGTCGAACCGATCTTTGCGACGTCCGTAGCCGAAGCAGTCGCCGTGCGTGTGGCCCCGTCATCTGTCGTTGCTGTGATGCCTATCACCGCACCGGCGTAGTTGATGACGGTGGGGCGCGAATGCAGGACGTCTCCATGTACCGAGGGGCGCACGGTGATCGTGCCGCCCGGGCCGGTTTCGTCACCGTAGTTATCTTCTCCGCGCACCCAGTTGATCAGGTTGTCGCGATCGCTTGCGAGAAATCCCGTCGAGCGCGTAGCAGTAATGGCTGTTCCTCCCACGCCGGTTGCAGGACTAACCGGCGTGGTCGCGATTTGATAGGTGAAAGTAGTGGTGTTGGTCACCGTGATCGGGAAAGTGCCGATGTAAGGTTCCTCATGCAAGCTCGGCGTGCCGCCGATGCTTACCTGATCGCCGGTGGTAAAGCCGTTTGCCGCTGAGGTGACCGCGGTCACCGTGGCACCGCTGCGCGTCAGGCTGGTAATGGCCTGCAAGGGGCCGGGCGTACTGACCAGGATGGTGCCGGTCGCCGGCGTGGCCGGAGACGTGGCAACGGTGAAGGTAAAGCTCCTGTTGTTCGTAGGCACGTTGAAACCGGTCGCGACGATGTTGCCGCTGTATTCCGGGACAGGAGTTCCGTTGCTGTCTACTACCCCGGTCAGGTTGATGGTCTTGCCGGGCGTCGCAACAAAGGTATTGTTGACAGCCGTATTGACGGTAACCGTGTTGCCGACGCGCGTCACGCCGCCCGCAGGAATGGCGAAAGACACCATGCATGGCGCAGGACATTGACCGGTGGCGTTCTTCTCGCCGGTGGCGGTGCCCCCGCCCGCTACGGTGGGCGGCGCTTCCGTTACGGTGTAAGTAAAGGTGTCCGGCGTCACGTTGCCGATAACAAAGTTGCCGTTATAGGCCGGCTGGTCGGCGCCGCTGATCGTGACGGTTTGCAGATTGATGTAACCATGCCCGACTGCCGTGGCAGTCACGGTGTTCCCGCTGCGAGTAAGCGCGACCGGCTGCGACAGGGTAGGGAGGCTGGCGGTATAGCTACCTGTCGCCACAACGGGCGGATGCTCCACTACCGTATAGGTGAAGCGCGTGGCATCCAGCTTTGTGATGCTGAATGTACCGTTGTATTCAGCCTGTACCGCGTTTGCGACGGTAATGGGATCCCCTGTGTTGAAGCCGTGGTTGCCGTTGGTGGTTACCGTCGCGGTCGTGCCCGCGCGCGTCAGGCTGATGACGTTCACCGAACTGGTGCTACCGAGCATGCTTGCCGTAATGTTTACATTGGTCGTAGCGAAGGCATTGCTGGCATGCGCCAGGTCGGCAACACAGCCGGCTACACCCGG
>JBQGEN010000210.1:0-2954 GCA_052039615.1 Sideroxyarcus sp.
AATATTGTTTGTGGTGGCGCTGCGGCTTTATTCATTGATCCAAGAAACCATGCTCCCGAATGGTTAATAAATACGACTTGGTACACGGTACGTATAGCTGGAGGCGCATGTGGTGCAGTAGTCGGTTTGCCTTTTATTCCAGTCTCATATCTCTGTGCAGAAAATCCGTGGACTTCCGCCGAATTGAATTGGTCGTGCTATGCGCCAATCGTTGATAATCGCGATATGGGTTTAGCATCGAGATATTTTTTGGAAAGGAAATAGATGTCCGTTCGTGATGTAACGCTGGCCGATTTCGACGAACAGGTGGTCGCTGCGTCGCACCGCCAGCCGGTGGTGATCGATTTCTGGGCGCCGTGGTGCGGGCCGTGCAAGGCGCTCGGGCCCATCCTGGAAAAGCTGGCCAGCGAATACGCCGGCAAGTTCGTGCTGGCCAAGGTGAACTCGGATGAGAACCAGGAGATTGCGGTGCGTTATGGCGTGCGCGGCATCCCTTCGGTGAAGGCGATGGTCCAGGGCAAAATCGTGAACGAGTTCACCGGGGCGCAGCCGGAGAGCGTGGTGCGCGCCTGGCTGGACAAGATCATCCCCAGCCCGGCGCAGGAGCTGCAGCAGGCGGCGCATCAGTTGGCGGCGGCGGGCGACCTGGATGGCGCGGCGCAGAAGCTTGCGCAAGCCTCGGCGCTGGAGCCCAGCAACGAGTGGGTGCGCGTGGATGCGGCGGAGGTCATGCTGCTCAAGGGCGAGATGGACGAGGCGCAGCGCTTGCTCGACAGCCTGAAGGATGCGGATGTGCTGAAGGATGCGCGCGTGCTGCAGCTGAAGGCGCAGACCCGGCTGGCCGAGATGAGCGCGACCGGCGAGAGCGAGGCGGAGCTTGCCGCAGCGGTGGCGGCGGACGCCAACGATCTGGAAGCGCGGCTCAAGCTGGCCAATGTGCTGATCGCGTCTAACCGCGTGGCTGAGGGCATGGACCAGTTGCTGGAGATCGTGCGCCGCGACCGCAAGTTCAAGGATGACATCGGGCGCAAGACGCTGCTCGACGTGTTCAATCTGCTGGGCGGGCAGGGCGAGCTGGTGTCGGAGTACCGGCGCAAGCTGGCGAGTGCGCTGAATTGACGTCTTGAGGGGCCATGCGTGCCATGGCTCAACAGATGGCTTCTGAATATCGCGTAACGGTGTATCGTGTGTCGGCAAGACGGGTTTTTCGTGTCCCACTTATCAAGGAGATGAAAATGAAAAAGAAGACGTCTGGCTTTTCCTTTGCAGCCCTATTGCTCGCCGTCTCCGGCGCCTATGCGAGCGAATTCGATGGCTGGTATGTTGGCGTCGATGCCGGTTCGAACAAGTCGACCGCGACCGCGCTGGCGGACAAATCGTCCACCTATGCCGGGCTGGTGGCCGGCTATAACCGGGACATGGGCGGTTTCCTGCTCGGTGCGAACGCTTTTTACGACGCGCACAATTCTTCCTACACCAAGGAGGATGGCGGGCTGGATATCAAGCTCGGTTTGCCGATGAGCCAGTGGCTGCCCTATGTCAAAGCAGGCCTGGCGGCCACCACGCCCGGCACGCGCGTGCATGCCGGCCTGGGCGTGGAGTACAAGTTCGCCGACAGATGGTCGGTCAACGGCGAATGGATGACCGACAAGAAGACCGACACCGGCGTCGATTACAAGAACAACAATCTCGTCATCGGCCTGAACTATTACTTCGAGGGTGGCAAGCGCGCGGCGGCGGACAGGGCAGCTGCCGACGCGGCGGCAGACAGGGACGCCGCAGCGCGGGAAGCGGCAGCGCGCGATGCGGCGGCGAAAGAGGCTGCGGCGAAGCGGGCGGCAGAGGCCGCTGCTGCCAGGGAAGCCGCAGCGAAAGAGGCGGCTACGCGCGAAGCCTGGAAGACGTCGATCATCGAGAAGCCGGTGCGGCTGGAAGGTGCGAGTTTCGCCAGCGGTTCCAGCACGCTGCTGCCGGGGGCGGGTGCCAAGCTGGATGAAGTGGTCAACGCGGCCGGGCAGTTCCCTGACATACGGCTCGATGTGTCGGGTTACACCGACAACATCGGCGATGCCGGCAAGAACGTGAAGCTGTCGCAGGCGCGCGCGGAAGCGGTGAAGGCCTATCTGGTGAATAAGGGCGTGGCGGCGGATCGCATCAGCACTGCGGGATACGGTGCGGATAACCCGATCGCCGACAACAAGACCGCGGAAGGCCGGGCAAAGAACCGCCGCGTGGAAGTGAAGTATTCCATCAGGGAAGAGAAGAGGGAACGCGTGCAATAATCGGGGGGAAGGGCGGCCGGTTTTTGCCGGCCGGCCCTCGATCCGCCGTAATCGGGAGAGTAGCTATGACCAGACAAGTCCAGGAAGCCTATATCGTTGCCGCAACACGCACGCCGGTCGGCAAGGCGCCGCGCGGCATGTTCCGCAATACCCGTCCCGACGATCTGCTGGCGCATGTGCTGAAGAGCGTGCTGGCGCAGGCGCCGTCGCTCGATCCGGCCAGCGTCGGCGACGTGATCGTCGGCTGCGCCATGCCGGAGGCGGAGCAGGGCATGAACGTGGCGCGCATCGGCCTGCTGCTGGCGGGCTTGCCGCATTCGGTGCCGGGCATGACGGTGAACCGCTTCTGCTCCTCCGGCGTGCAGGCGGTGGCGCTGGCGGCGGATCGCATCCGGCTCGGCGAGGCCGACGTAATGATCGCGGCGGGCACGGAGAGCATGAGTATGGTGCCGATGATGGGCAACAAAGTGGCGTTCAACCCGGCCATCTTCGAGAACGAGCATGTCGGCATCGCCTACGGCATGGGGCTGACGGCGGAGAAGGTGGCGGAGCGGTGGAAGGTATCGCGCGAGGCGCAGGACGAGTTCGCGCTGCAGAGCCACTTGCGCGCCATCGCCGGGATCAACAACGGTGAGTTCGAGGACGAGATCACGCCATATCTCATCACCGAGC
>JBQGEN010000211.1:0-1865 GCA_052039615.1 Sideroxyarcus sp.
CTGACTCCCACCGCGCGAAGACATGGGCCTTCGCATGCGCCAACCTGAGCGGGTAACCGAGTCTCCTGCCGACCGCCACGTACACGACCGGCATGGAAGCGCACGTGCCTCCATCGCCCGAGGTGATGCCGTGAATGAAAAGGTCGCGGGAATCCCTGAAGTCGGGGTCGTAGATGCGGCCAGGGTTGTATCGCACGCCGAGATCCTTCTGCAGCACCGTAATTCTACTGTAGTCGTTATGATGGCGGGAGGGTCGCGGCGTGGGACTTGCGCGACCCGTAGGCGGCCGGGTGGACTGCCGGGGGACCGGGCCTCCACCACGGTGGCAGTGGTTTGGCTTGGCACACCTCGTCGCGGCGGGTACTTGCCGGTATTGTGTACCCAGTGGTAGATCCGCGCCTCCTCCGTCCGCCTCAGCGTATCGGTCAGCTCTCGCGCGATGGTTGCCCGTGTCAAGCGGCCCAGGGCCAACACCCGGCTGAACACCTCGCGCAACACACTCACGCTCAAAGCCGGCGTGGCCGCTTGCTGGCGAAACCGCTCCAGGCTGAGGAACCACAGGGCCAGCAAGGACATGCTCATGTGGTGGTGCCAGCCGCGCCAGCCGCGCACCTCGTAGTGAGCCATCCCCACCTCGCCCTTGGCTTCCCTCAGGCCTGCCTCCTCCCAGTACCTCTGGGCATGCGCCCACACCACGTCCGCCAGCGCCACCTCCTCAGAGGCGTTGCTCAGCGTCACCCAGGCCCTCGCCTCGGGGTTGTTCACCGTGCGGATGACCACCAGCCGCTCTTCCTCCCCCACCCTCCTGTTGTCGTCCAGCGTCCGCACCTGCGTGGACGCCGCCTCCACCAGCAACGGCCCTTTCTCCCCGCCGCGGATCTCCAATAGCGTCCAGGCGGCTGGCTCCCGGCTCTCCGCCCAGGATTCGATCGACTGCCAGGGCTGCTTGGGACGCGGGCCTCGATCGCTCTTACGCCGGGGAGGCTCCGCACGCAAGTCGCGGATCAGCATGTCGTTGCGGACGTCGACCACGTAGCGCTCTCGGCGGTCACGCAGCCCCTTACGGCACTGGTAGACCCGGCCGAACTCCGAGTCGGCGGTGACCCAGGAGTGCGGCACGTCCTGGCACTGATCCACCTGGTCGAGGAATATCTCCCAGGTCTCCTTGTAGACGACCTCCTCGGGCACCCCGGCGGCCTCGCGGCGCCGCCGGTCCTGCGCCCACTCCTTGGGCAGGAACAGGCGGTGGTCGAGCAGGGTGTGGCCGTAGCGGCAGCGGTAGCCCATGAAGATGCCGATCTGACAGTTCTCGACCTTGCCAAGCCGGCTGCAATACTGGCGCTTGACGCCGCAGGAGTGTTCCCCCTTCTTGGGGAAGCCGGAGCCGTCGCCGATAAGGACGCCGTTGGCGTCATGCCAGGCCTCGCCGACGTGGCGACGGAGTTCAGCGAGGATGAGTTGATCGTCCCAGGGGGAGGCCCCAAGGAAGTCCTGCAAGACTTCGCGGCGCAGCCCAAAGTGGTGGGCGATGGGCTCAGCGGTCTTGCGCGAGAGCGAGGACAGTTTGCCCTCCAAGATGTGCCGGGCGTTGCTGCGTTGCTCCGTGCGTTGGAACAGCGGCAGGTAGCGCCGCAGGAACGGCTCGATGCTCGCGCTGAGTCCCTCCACTTGCCCCTCCGTGAGGATCGCATCGTTCAGGATCGCCCGGGCTTCGGGGTGTTCCAGGATCGTCATCTCTCCTCTCTCTTTCCCTCTTTTCCCTCCTCTATTCTACCCTCCCTCTCCTGCCTGGAAAACCCCCATCGACTACAGTAGAAGTAAGTAAGTAGGGCCCGGTTCCGCGCCCTCTACCTTGCTTTGACTGA
>JBQGEN010000212.1:0-2731 GCA_052039615.1 Sideroxyarcus sp.
CTTCTGCCGCAGTGACTCCGCCCCCAGCAAGAGCCGCTGGCTGTCGTCCAGTTGCAGCGCGTTCTGCCAGGTCAGTTGGTCGCTGCCGGTCTGGTACAGCGCGCCGCCCGCCACAGGCTGCCCGTTCAGAAAATCCCGGTACTGGTCCACCCCGTGCGCCAACCGCAGCGTGCTGTGCCAGGCATCCGTGATCTGGTCGTCCGAGGCCAGCGAGAACTTCCACATCTGCGCACGACTGCTGTTCGCATCTGCCCGGCTCAGGTTGAAGGCATTGTCATACTGGTTGTTGCCGTTGCTGCCGAACAGCGATGCCGAGACGCGGTGGTCGGCATTGAATGCATGGCCCACGTTGGCCGACAGGCTGTTATTGCGATAGCCGTCCCGGTCCGGGTTGGCCGTGGATACGCGTGCCGGGTCCAGGGCCGACACGCCGTCTGTCCTGAAGGTGGAAAGCTGCACACTGAAATCCGTCCCCTCCACCGCACCGCCCAGACCTGCAGACACGCGCCGCGTGCCCTGATTGCCGAAACCGGCACTCGCATTCACGGCCGGCGCGCCATGGCCGCGCTTGGTGAATATCTGGACGACGCCACCGATGGCTTCGGAACCGTACAGGCTGCTGACGTTGCCGCGCACTATCTCGATGCGCTCGACCTGGTCCAGCATCAACTGATCCACCGCGGTTGAACCGGTGGTCGCGGAATTGACGCGCACACCGTCCACCAGCACCAGTACATGGCTGCTGTCCGTGCCGCGCAAGAACAGGCCGGCAGTCTTGCCCGTTCCGCCGTTCTGGTCGATCTCGACTCCGGCGACGCCACGCAGGATGGTCGCCACGTCGGGCGCCTGCGAATCGCGGATGTCCTGCGCGGTGATGACCGTGGTGCTGGACAGCGACTGCTTGAGCGGCTGCTCGAGACGGGTCGCGGTCACGACGATTTCGCCCAGACTGTCGTCCGCAGCGGAATGAACAATGGAGGGTGCCGCGCAGAGAATGGCGACCAATAACTTGCTTCTGTTTTGCATTAGAAAACTTCCTGAATGATTCCAAACGTCCCCGTTGGAACATTGAACAAAATCAGGAAATGCAGCCGAGAAGAAAGAGACTCTTGAAGAACGAGCACCCATGCGCCTCCCGCGCATATCCTGAACCTCGCCCAAGGCCGGTATCCGGGCTCGCAAGTCTTGACGCATCGCCTTCCCATGATCGCTCACAGTGGCCAACTGACACATCCACACTCGCTTACCGTTGCGGGGGCAGCACAGGCTTCGGAGTTAACACTTCCTCACCTGTTTCCCGTTTAACTGAAAGGCTCTCACCTTTCTGCACCTTGAAGCAGGACATATTCTACCAGAGCTTTTACCGCAGCTTGCCCGCGAAAATTCCAAAGCACTTGCAAAACACCCTGTTACCAATTGACTTAACAGACTTTTTAAATTTATAGTGCGAATATGCACAGCGAACTCGATGCACTCGACGAAAAACTGGCCCATTTGGTTCAGCTCACTCAGCGCCTGCGCGCCGAGAATCTGCAGTTGCGCCAGGAAGTGGCGGCAGCGGTGAGTACGCAGCGCAAAAGTCAGGACAAGCTCGACCAAGCTGCACAGCGCCTGGAAAAACTTCTCACCCAACTTCCCGAGGATGCGCAATGAGCAAGACCAGCTCTCTGGACGTGACCATCCTCGACCGCGAACTGCGCGTCGCCTGCCCCGAAGACGAGCGCGCCGAACTGCTCGATGCCGTCGCCTATCTGGACAAAAAGATGCGCGAGATACGCGATGCCGGCAAGATCGCATCGATCGAGCGCATCGCCATCATGGCCGCACTCAACATCACCCATGAACTCCTCACCACGCGCGTCGGCGGCGGATTTGACCTCGCCGAATTCAAGCGTAGAATGCAAACCATGCAGGCAACCATCGATACCGCGCTAGCGGAGCAAGACGAGTTGTTTTAGAACCTCCATTAACCCCGCAGTGGATTAGTGAGATTTTCAAGGTTTGTCCCCTGCGGTGTTCGTCAGACTCATAATTCTTTGAACCAATGAGCTAATTGCTTAGGTTGCGCCCCATACAAGTTACTGTTGTGAGCGTCCCCCGGGGACGCACCTGATGTAACCGGGAACCGACCCTCTTGAACCCCGGTTCAAGATATTGAGTCAACGGCACAGGCGGAGGACTCTATTCCAGTGCGATCTCTCGGGATCGCACTTTTCTTTTGTGGAGCTGAAACATGCGCTACTGGCTGATGAAATCCGAACCCACTGACTGCAGCGTCGACGACCTCGCGGCGATGAAGGACCAGACCGTGGCCTGGTACGGCGTGCGCAACTACCAAGCGCGCAACTTCATGCGCGACCAGATGAGCGTCGGCGACGGCGTGCTGTTCTATCACTCCAACTGCAAGGAGCCCGGCATCGCGGGCATCGCCGAAGTGGCGAGCCACGCCTATCCCGATGCCACGCAGTTCGACAAGAAGAGCAAATACTTCGACGAGAAGGCCACGCAGGAGACACCGCGCTGGATGAACGTGGACGTGAAACTGGTGAAGAAGATCGCGCTCATCTCCATCGAGGAACTGAAGCGCCATCCAGAACTGGAGAACATGCGTACGCTGCAACGCGGCAACCGTCTGTCCATCACCCCGCTGGATCCAGCGGAGTGGAAGTTCATCACCACCAAACTGGTACGCTGATTAATGCAATCTCCGTTCGTGGTGAGCCAGTCGAAC